>CACZQA010000225.1 GCA_902783175.1 uncultured Coriobacteriaceae bacterium | reverse complement strand
GTACCCGCGCGGTTCATGGCCCTGATGTGCGCCATCATCTCCATGCACTCGCTGTAGTCGAAACCGGTCGTGGGCTCGTCGAGCAGCAAGAGCTCCGGGTTGACGGCAATCAGGCCGCCGAGCGCAACCGCCTGGCGCTGCCCCTTCGCGAGGTTGAAGGGATCGACGTCGCCGTCGAGGTGCAGCAGCTCGAGCACGTGCCGGGTGCGCTCTTCAACGCGCGGGTCGTCCTTGCCGTACAGCGTGCGCAGCCCGAACGCGATTTCGTCGCGCGTCGTGTTCTGGCAGATCTGCCGGTCAGGGTTTTGAAACAGGAAGCCGACGTGTCGCGCGATCTCGCTCGTGCGCACCTTTGACGTGTCGAGCCCCGCCACCGTGACCGTGCCCTCGCTCGGCTTGAGAAGCCCATCGGACAGGCGCAGCGTGGTAGACTTGCCCGTTCCGTTGGGGCCGAGCAGCGCCACGAACTCGCCACGGCGCACGCTCAGGCTCACGTCGTGCATGACGTCGTGGCCCTTGTAGCCAAAGCTCACGTGCGAGAACTCGAGCATCGGCTCGGCGGAGGCGGGGTGGGCCGTACGTGGAACCGCCTCTGAAGCGGCGGGCTGCGGAGCCGCGGGAGCCGGCTGCGGCGAAACGTCGCGCAGCATCTCCTCGATGAACGCGCACGCCTCGGGGACGGTCGCCGCCACACGCGAGCTGCCGATGCCGCGGCGGTGCAGATCCATCCCGAGCGTGGCCACGCGCGGGCAGTTGATGCCGAGCTCGACCATGCGCTCGGTTTGGGAGAGCACGTCGCGCGCGGGACCGTCGAGCGCGATATGCCCGTGTTCCATCACCACGAGGTGCTTCGCGTATTCGCATAGGAGCATGACCTTCTGCTCGATGACGATGACGGTGATGCCCTGGCGGTTGAGCTCGGCGAGCAGCTCGAAAATCTGGCGGCTCGACTGCGGGTCGAGCTCTGCAGTCGGCTCGTCGAGCAGCACGATCTGCGGGCGCAGCGCGATGACGGCCGCCAACGCAACCTTCTGCTTCTGCCCGCCCGAAAGCGTCGAGATGCGCCGGTCGCGCAGGTCGCTGATGCCGATGGCCTCGAGAGCCCCGGCGACGCGCGACTCGATCTGGTCGCGCGCAACGCCAAAGTTCTCGAGCCCGTAGAGGACCTCGTGCTCGACGACCGCCGCGACCATCGAGCTGTCGATGTCCTGGCTGACCGTGCCGATGGCACGCGAGAGGTCCGTGAGCTTGGTCTCGAAGGTGTCAGCGCCGTTGACGCGGACCTCGCCGTAAAAGTCGCCGTGGAAGTGGTGCGGGACGACGCCGTTGATGCAGTGCCCCAGCGTCGTCTTGCCCGCGCCGCTCTCGCCGATGATGCCGACGAAGTCGCCGTCTTCGATGGTCAGCGACACCCCGTCAAGAGCCTTCTTGGTGCCAGTGCTGTACGTGAAGCTCACGTTGTTGATCTCGATCATGATGTATTGCCAATCGTGCCGACTCGAGCCTGTTCGCGTCCCGACGCTAGTCGCGCTTGAGCGCCTTGCGCAGCGGAACGATGAGGATGGCGACGACGATCGCGTTGAACAGCGCCGTCAGAATGACGATCGGGCCAAACTGGACGAGCGCCGCCATGGCGTCCATGCTGCGCATCGCCGCGGCGATGGCGGAGAACAGGCCGCCCGAGACGAAGGTCGCGACAAAGGTGCCAATGCCGGCGAGCGCGGTCGACTTGCCGCCTTGCACGGGGATCGCGGCGAGCAGGCCGATGACGATGCCACCGGCAAGCTCGGATGCGAAGTTCACGAACGGGGTGCCGCACAGCAGCGGAATCTGGCACACGGCGCCGGTGATGAGGCCGATGATCGCGCCGTAGGCAGCGCCCTGACCGTAGCTTTTCGGTTTGATGAGCAGCAGCGCCAGGCAGTATGCCGCAATCATGAAGTTTGGCTTGACGCCGCCTTGGAACAGCATGCCCACCACGAGCTTGAGTACGGCGCCCGCCGCAATCAGCACTGCTGCGAGCACGAGGTCGGTGGTCTGGAGACCCTTCTTTCCCTCAACCTGGATCTCACGTTTCTTTGCTACTTCTGCCATTGTCCTAGTCCTTTCTCGACTATTGCGCAGCCACGCCCTTTGCGCGGCTGCTCCCTTAGTTGGGCTCGTGAGAAAAAGGACCGGGCAATAAAAAAAACCGCCCTCGTCGCTTTCGCGAAAAGGACGGATCAGATATCCGCGGTGCCACCTTTTCTTAACCCCCTTGCGAGGGCTCTCTCACGAGAATGCCAACACATCCTCTGCCGTTAACGCCGGCGTACGTCTCGGATTGGGGCCTTGCGGCCCGCGCCCCTCGCCCTCAGTGGCCCATTTGCCTGGCTGCTATCTGCAGGGCTCTCAGCAGGTGCCCCACTCTCTGTACTGCGCTTGACCAGACGTTACTTCCACGTCATCGGTTTGATGGCTACGAATATAATCATGCCCCTGCGCTTCGTCAAGCACCTTTTTTGAAAACTGCAAATTGGGGACAGTCCCCAATTTGCAGTTTCACGGCCCCTCGTGCCAGTTTTGGGAAAAGAAAAAGCCGCTCACACGAGGTGGCGGCTTTTGTGCACTGCATGGTGGTCAGAGAGGGACTTGAACCCCCGACACAGGGATTTTCAATCCCCTGCTCTACCGACTGAGCTACCTGACCAATCAGCGAACGCTAGTTTACCATGAACTGCTCTTCGGTCAAGAAGAACTTTGCTGTTTTTGCTGGGACAGCTCCGCCTGCTTCTCGCTGTTTTCCAGGTTCTTGAGCTTCTTCAGAACCGTCGACGGGATGGGCTCGCTCATGTCGAGCTTTTCGGTCTGGGTGCTCGTCGTCCCCAGAATCGCCGCCTCCTGGTCGGTGATCGTCGGGTCCTCGCCGCTCGACGCGCGCTGCATGAGCAGCTTCCACTGGTTGATGTAGGTGAACGTGTAGCTCGCATCGCCGATCATGCCCGTCGTGGACGGCGCCATCGCCATCGCCATGTTCTCGCTGCTCATGCCCTGCATCGCATTGGCCAGCGCAACGATGTCGGTCAAGCTCATATCCGTCTTGAAGCACTGCGCGATGCTCGGGACGAGCGTCGCGAGCTCGGCGGGGTCCTTCTGGAGCACCTTTTCGACGATTGCCTGCGCGATGAGGCGCTGGCAGGTCGTGCGTGTAAAGTCGCCGTCGCTGTAGGTCTTGCGGTTGCGCGCGAGCATGAGCGCCTGCTCGCCGTTCAGGTCCTGCACGCCCGGGTTCAGCGAGATGCCGCCGTACGAGGCATACTCGGGCACGTCGACGGTGATCCCGCCGAGCTGGTCGACCAGCTGCTCGAACCCGCTGAAGTTGACCTCGATGTAATGGCTGATGTCGATGCCCGCGTATTCCTCGATCGTCTGGATGGCCTGCTTTGCGCCGCCGAGCGAATACGCCGCGTTGATCTTTTGCTGGTGACCGTTGATGTAGACGAGCGAATCGCGCGGAATCGACACGAACGTGACCTGCTTGTTTGCCGGGTCGATGCGCGCGAGCAGGATGACGTCGGAGCGC
>CACZQA010000224.1 GCA_902783175.1 uncultured Coriobacteriaceae bacterium | reverse complement strand
CATGAGGACGAGGTAGAGCACGACGGCTATCGCGAGGATGAAAAACGGCGGGATGGCCATGGGGATCTGCACGAGGGCGACAACGGTAACCGCCACCGCGGCAACGCCGGCAATCGCCGCGACCACGATGCACGCGATGCCCACGGCGCGCAGCGCGCCCGTCGGCTTGTCGTCGACATCGCGGAAGAACACCGTCCACCACGCAAGGTAGAACGCGGCACAGGCAAACAGCAGGGCATGCCCCCAGCCAACCTGCGACACAAGCGCAACGCTGTCCACTACCGCACCTCCTTGTCCGGCGCCACGATCACATCGAGCGCCCTTGCAAGAATACCAAGAGGGTAGGTGTCTGCCTGATAGCGCTCGCCGTCGATCTGGACAGGCGGTGCCTGGTCAAACGAGAGCTCGAGGCTGCGCGCGGTCCGGATGTCGATCCCCTCGAACCTTTCGTGATGGCCGTTTTTGGCCCGGAGGAAAATGAAGGCTCCCTTGAGCGTGCCGATGGGCGCATGCGCGATGCACACGTCGAGCAGCCCGTCGTCCAGGCGCGCCTCGGGGCAGATCTTGAAGCCACTGCCGTAGCTCGGTCCGATCTGGACCGCCATCAGGATGAGCGTGCCGCGCTCGGGCGCGCCCCCGTCCACGCGAAGCGTGAAGCCATAGTCGCGCTTGTGGTGCAGCAGCTGGTCGACGCAGCTCGCAGCGTACAGCCTGAGCCCCGTCGTGCCCGTGCGCAGGCGGCGTTCCTGCGTGTCGAGCGCGATGCCCGCGTCAAGCCCGAACGAGATGGTCTCCATGAAGCAGGTGCCGTTGCAGGTGCCCACGTCGGCGTTGACGACGCTGCCCGCGCACAGCTGCGCGACCGCCTCGTCCACCGAAAACGCCATCCCCAAAGTGCGCGCGTAGTCGTTGCCGGAGCCCATGGGAACGACGCCCAGCCTCGGGCGCTTGGCGCGCTCGAGGCTCACAAGCCCGTTGCCTACCTCGTGGATGGTTCCGTCGCCGCCCACGCACACGATGGTGTCGTAGCCCGCGCTGCCGGCGGCAAACCTGCGTGCATCGCCCGCCGCGTTGGTGAACACGACGTCGACTGCCGTGCATGTCCCCTCCCGCCCGCGTAGAAGACGCTCGGCACGCAGCGCGGCGTCGTAGCCGCGGCCCAGCTGTGCCGCGGGGTTGGCGATGACGAGTGTCCTTCCCAGCATGTCGACCGGCAGACTACCTGAGCACTTTCGACAGGCGCATGATCAGGCCGGCGGCAATGCAGGCGACCACCGACACGACAAACGGTATCCACCAGGTGAACACGCCGGGCAGATCGTCGACGTTCATGCCGTAGCAGCTGAACACGATGGTCGGGATTGCCATCACGAGCGTGATGACCGTCAGGCGACGCATGACCTGGTTGACGTTGTTGTTGATGACGCTCGAGAACGTGTCCATGGTGCCCTCGAGAATGTCCGTGTAGATCGTGCACATCTCGATGGCCTGCCTGAACTCGATGGCGACGTCGTCGAGCAGGTCGGTGTCCTCCTCGTACATGCGGATGACGCGTCCCTTGTTGATGCGCGTGAGCATGGTCTCGTCCGCCTTGAGCGAGACGGAGAAGTAGACCAGGGAGTTCTGGAAACCCAGCATCTTCATGAGCTCCTCGTTGCGCATGGAGTCGCGCAGCTCGTGCTCGGACTTGGTGAACTGGCGCTGGATGTTGCGCAGGTAGATCTGATACCCGTGGCTGATGTTGAGCAGCATCAACAGCAAAAGGCGCGTGCGCTGGTTGGTGTTGATGCGCTGCAGGCGCTTGTTGACGAAGGTGTCGATGGTCAGATTGTGCCTTACGGTAACCGTCACGAGCATGTCCTGCTCGGGCAGGAACAGAAACGTAAGCGGATGGGTATCGTACTGCACAATATCCGGGCTCTTGGTGTCCACGGCATCTTCGACGCTCGGGCAGTCCACGATGACGAGCGTCTGGCGCGTGTCGTCGTCGTAGTCGACGTGCGGCCGCTCCTCGTCGTCGAGGGATGCCGTCACGAACTCGGGGACAATGCCCAGCTCGTTGCGGAGCCACTCGCGCTCGTCGTTGGTAGGAGAAACTACGCTAATCCAGCACCCGGGTTCGGGTTTCGTGATTTGCTGCGTGCCGTCGGCTCCCGTCTTGAAGCATTGGATCACAACACCCTCCTTCGGCTGTGCATTGGCTGTAAGCAGGCTCCATTGTAAGGCTCTTTACAGGTAAGATAGCCCAAGATATGCGAGCAATATTCGAACGAGGTGCATTGCATGACTGACTCGATACTACGCGATCCCATCAGGTTCGTCTCCCATGACGGCAGCTCCGTCATCCACGGCTACGTCTGGCACGACACGGACGCAGCCGGGCGCAAGGCGACGGTCCAGATCGCGCACGGCATGGCAGAGCACATCGGCCGCTACGACGAGTTCGCGCGCTTCCTCGCGTCCCGCGGCTACCTCGTGTGCGGCCACGACCACATCGGCCACGGCGCGAGCAGCTCCCCGGAGCGCTGGGGCTGCCTTCCCGGCGAGAACGGCAAGGAATACCTCATCGCCGACATGCACGAGCTGCGCAACAAGATGGTCGCGGACTACGGAGCCGGCGGCGCCCCCTACTTCCTGTTCGGCCACTCGCTCGGCAGCTATCTCACGCGCGCCTACGTGACGCGGCACGGCGGCGGTCTGGCAGGCGCCGTCATCTGCGGGACCGGACATGTGCCGCCTACCACCTCCAAACTCGGCAACCTGCTCGCAACCTTCATTGCCAGGCGCAAGGGCGAAGACACCAAGAGCAAGCTGCTCGACGGCATGGGCGTCGGCGCCTACAACAAGGGCATCTCCAACCCGCGCACGCCCGTCGACTGGCTCTCGTTTGACGAGCAAAACGTCGATCGCTACGTGCGCGACGAGCGCTGCGGCTTCATGTTCTCGGCAGGTGGGTACCAGGTCGTCACGAGCCTGACCGAAGAGGTCTGCTCGCCCAAGAGCGCATGTGCCATCCCGAAAAACCTGCCCCTGCTCTACGTGAGCGGGGAATGCGACCCGGTGGGAGACAATGGCGCGGGCGTGAGGGCCGCCGCCACCCTCGCGCGCGACGCGGGCGTCGCGGACGTGGAGGTCAAGCTCTACGAGAACATGCGGCACGAGATCTTGGCCGAAGCCGAGCACGAGCGCGTCTTTGCCGACATCGCTGCCTGGCTCGACGAGCACGTCGCTCCACAAGACGCCGCCCAGTAGCCGCACGACGCCCCACCTGACACGACCACGCACGAGCACCACATGCGAAAGGACCGCACATGAGCGAGACCACGCAAGGCAAGAAGTACATGATCGCCCTCGACCAGGGGACGACCTCGTCGAGGACCGTCCTCATCGACCACGATGGCACCTGCGTCGACGAGGTGCGCCGCGAGTTCGGCCAGATCTACCCCAAGCCCGGCTGGGTGGAGCACAACCCGCAGGAGATCTTGTTCAGCCAACTCGGAAGTTTTGCCGAACTTCTGACCAAGCACGCGCTTTCCGCGAAGGACATCGTCGGCATCGGCATCACCAACCAGCGCGAGACCACCGTCGTGTGGGACCGCGCCACCGGCGAGCCCATCGCCAACGCCATCGTCTGGCAGTGCCGACGCACCGCCCCCATCATCGAAGAGCTCTGCGGAAGCGAGGAGGTTGCGCGGCAGATTGTCGCGAAGACCGGTCTGCACCCCGACGCGTACTTCTCGGCGAGCAAGATTAAGTGGCTACTCGACAACGTCGAGGGCGCCCGCGAGCGCGCGCGGCGCGGCGAACTGCT
>CACZQA010000223.1 GCA_902783175.1 uncultured Coriobacteriaceae bacterium | reverse complement strand
TTAGCCTTGGGCGTGACGTAGACGGCGACGAGCATGAGACTTCCGGATGCGGGCGAGAGCCGTTAAATCTCGGGGATGTTGATCTTGGGAGCCCTCTGGGTCTTCTGGGGCGCAGCCTCCGCCTCATGGGCGCTTGCCTGCTTGCCCTTGCCATCTGCAGAGGCGCCATCCTCGAGACCGGGCATGGACTCGATGTCGGGAAGCATCTCGTTGATGATGCCGTCCGGAATGGAAGGCGGCTCCATATTGGCGAAGCGCTCGCGCGCGTCCTTGGCAAACTCCTCGACCATCTTGATGTACTGGTCGCGGAAATCCTCGGACGACTTCTGCAGCGCGTCGATCTCGTTGTAGATGGCGGCCTTCTTGGAGAGCGCCTCGCGGATGAACTCGCGCGCCTTCGCCTCGGACTCGCGGTAGATGCGCTCGCCCTCGAGACGCGCCTCCTCCTTGAGCTGGTCGGCGCTGCGCTGGGCGGAGATGAACGCCTGCGAAATCGCGTTGTCGAGCTTGTTCTTCTCGGCAAGCTGCTCCTGCAGGGGCTTGATCTTCTCCTCGGCAGCCTTGGCGCGGGCCTCGGCCTCGCGCACGCGGCCTTCGGCCTCTTCGGCCTTCACGAGCGCATCGGCCATCTTGGAGTTGGCCTTCTCGAGCTCGGCCGTGGCCTTGTCCGCGCGGAGCTTGGCGTTCTCGAGCTCTTCGGGGGCGGGCACGGGGGCTTCCTGCAAAGCAGCGAGCTCGTTGTCTTTGATAGCGAGCTGTTGCTGCAGTTCGGCGATCTGGCGGTTCATCGCATCGACTTCAGCTGCGACGCGGTCGATGAAGACGTCGACTTGCTCGACGTCGTAGCCGCGAATCTGATGCTCGAAGCCCTCTTCCTGTATTTCCTTCGCCGTAATACTCATGAACAAATCCTTTCGCTACAGGAGAAATGCTATCAGGCGGCCCGCAAGCTGCACAACCAAGATTGCGAAGATGGGGCTCAGGTCCAACATTCCACCAATGGGCGGAATTATACGCTTGAAAAGGTCGAGGAACGGATCGCAGAGTTTGCCCAACGCGCGGTAGAACGAAAGCAGTCCACCGCCCATGTTGGGGATCCAGCTCATCAACACGTATACGAGAATAACGCCGACATACAGATCGCATGCGGCCAAAAGGATTGTTCTGATCAAGGTGATGATGCTGAGGACCATATGCTATGCCCCCAGTTCTTTCGAGCGTGCCGCCGCTGCGGCAACGCCCTTGTCGAGCGCCTCGGCAAGACCCGCCGAGCGCATGGCATCGAGAGCCGCCACCGTCGTGCCGCCAGGGCTGCTGACCGCCTCGATGGCGGCGGGCAGGTCCTGGTGCGTCTTGTCGATGAGGGCGGCGGTGCCGTACATGGTCTGCAACGCGAGCTCGAGCGAGGTGTCGTAGTCGAGCCCGAGCTTCTCGCCGCTGCGCGCCATGGTCTCGACGACCAGCTCGAAGTACGCCGGGCCGGAGCCGCTGATCGCCGTGACGATGTCTTGCTTGTCCTCGTCGACGATGACGGCATGTCCCATGGTCGCGAACAGCTCGCGCACGAGCTCGCAGGTCTCGGGGGTCGCGTCGGCGCCTCCGCTTATCGCAGACATCCCGAAGCCGCACAGGAGCGGGGTATTGGGCATGACGCGCACAACCTGCGCGTTGCCCCCGAGCGCAGCTGCAATCTTGTCGGTGGAGACACCGGCGGCAACCGAGACCACCAGGGCGTCGCGCAGGCCCGCTTCGGAAAGCGAGCGTGCCACCTCGCACACGACACCAGGCTTGACCGCCAGGATGACCGTGTCGGCCGGAAGGGCTGCCGTCGCATCGGCAACCGTGTTCACTCCGTATTCGCTCGAGAGCGCGACGCGCTTTGCCTCGCCGGGGTTTGCCACGGTGATGCGCGCGGGGGTCATGCCCTCGATGTTGAGCAACCCTGCACAGATGGCCGTGCCCATCCGCCCGCCTCCGACAATCAGCACCGAGCCGAGGCGCTTCGATATGGTTTCAGTCACTTGCAGTGTCACTCCACTCATCAAAAGGTAATACCGTATTACAACTTGTTTACTTCTTCAGCACGCCTTCTTTGACCAAGTACTCGCGCTCTTCTTTCGAGAGCATCTCGGAGCCCTTGGAGATCACGAAGACACGATCGGCCGCCTTGTCCACGTTCTGGTTGAGCGCGGACGCCACGCCAAACGAGAAATCCAAGATCCGCTTGGCAAGCGCCGGCTTGGTATCTTGCACCACGAGTACGACAGACTTTCCGGCCTTCGCGGAATTGGCGATCTTCTCGACATCCGAATACGCCGTGGGGCGCACGATGGCGAGATGCGTAGACGGGTCGCCGTTCATCTTGATGAAGTCGTTTCCGAGAGACTGGTACGGGTCGCGCTGCGCGCCGGCAGAAGCCGGCATGACGATGCCCGCCCCTGCTGCCTGGGCACTGATCTCGTCCATGATCTGCCGCGAGCGCTCCGCCGTGCTCTGCTTGCCGTAGCCGGAATCGCCCGAAGACCTCCAGCTGCCGGCGCTCGACGAAGATGCGCCGTAGCCGCGGTCGGTGCTCGGGCCGAGCGGTCGGACGTTGCTCGTCGCCCCGCTGGCATAGCCGCTGCCAGAGGTGGAGGCATAGCTCCGCCCCGAGGTGCTCGTGGCCCCGAGCGAATCGTAGGATGCCACACGTGGGGTGCGGTCTCCGAGCTTGACGTTTTCGAACTTGTCGGGATTGTAGGCGTCGAAGGAGACGACGTCTCCCGCCGGCTCGTCGACGTAGTCGTCGTCTATCGGCCCGTCGAGGTACTCCTGGTCGTCGTACCCATCGTCATAGCCGTCGTCCTGGTAGTCGTCGTAGCCCTGCCCGCCCTGGTCGTTGTAGCCGTCGTCCTGCCAATCGGACTTGTTGCCAAATCCGAGTTTACCTTTGACTCCATCAAAAAGGCTCATCGTGGTGCCCCCATGCATTTATATATAAAAACCCTGGTCACAGGGCCTAGAAGTATTCGCTAAAAATCTTTCTGCCGATGCGTACCATAGTCGCGCCCTCTTCGATCGCGACGGGCCAGTCTTCCGACATGCCCATGGATAGCTCGTTCATCGAGATGTTATCACGCCCACCGAATTCCTCGGCCATTTTCGCGGCAAGAATACGCAATCCCGCAAAAGTTTCACGAGCCGTCTCGACGTCGCCGCGCGGCGCCATCGTCATGAGTCCACGGCAGCGGATATTGGCACACGACGAGAGCTCCTCCAGGAATGCGGGGAGGTCTGCAGGGGCGATGCCGCCCTTGCTCTCCTCGCCGGAAATGGAGACCTCGACGAGCACGTCTTGCACGACGCCCAGCTTTGCCGCCTCCTTCTGGATCGCATGCAGAAGCGACGGGCGGTCGAGCGAGTGGATCAGGCACGCCTTTCCGACGACCTGCTTTGCCTTGTTGGATTGGAGCGTCCCGATGAAGTGCCAGTTGGCTTGCGGGTACAAGGCGAGCTTCTCGTTGAACGGCTTTTCCCGGTTCTCCCCGAAATCGGTCATCCCCAACTCGATGCCCTCGCCCACGACGTCCGCGCCGACGGTTTTGCTCACGGCGATGATCTTCACGTCCTCGGGCTTGCGGCCGCACTTCTCGCAGACTTCCGCAACTTCCTTGCAGACGCCTTCCCAACGTTCTTTCAGACCCATGATCAATCAACTTCCCTATATGCAAAGGCCCCATGACGGCCCGTAACGCCGCCTTCGGCCCGGTATGAATAAAGTAATACGGTATTACATTGCGTGCAGAGCCGCGAATCGGCGATTCGAGCGGCATCTGCGCCCGCCCGCACGAGAGACGCGCTCACCGCAGCGGACAGGTCGAGGCGGCGCGATCCCGCATCGCAATCCGGGCCGTACTCGTCCAGGAACCTGTCCAGCAGCTCCCGGCTCACCTCGTAGCAGCAGCCCCCGATGTGCGGGCCGATGTAGCAGTTGCAGTCCGCGGGGCTGCACGAGGCCTGCTCCGCGAGCTTTCTCAAGCCAATGCCCGCGATGTCGGCGATGGCCCCACGCCAGCCGGCGTGCAGCACGGCAAAGGAGCCGTCCGGCGCGACGAGGATGACCGGAGTGCAGTCTGCGAAGCACAGGAGCACGGGGACGCCTGCCTTCGTGCAGACAATCCCGTCCGCACCGGCACGCGCAAGCCGCTGCGTCTCCGCAACGTCGTCCACGACGAGCACCTCGTTGCCGTGCACCTGGTTGGGCTGGACGAGCCCGTCGACCTCTCCTGCGCCGAAGGCAGAGAGCAGGCGCCGTTGGTTCTCACGGACGTCAGCATCTGCGTCGCCCACCGTATACGAGAGGTTGAGCGAGCCATACGGCGCCGAGCTCACCCCGCCGCTGCGGAAGGTGAACAGCACGCGCGTGCCGATGCTCTGGCAGAGGCGCTCGTCGGTCAGTCCCGTTATCTTTGTCCCGTCGGCACCATGAAAAGAAGCCTCCGACAACCGCGGCTGCGGAAGGCGGAGGCTCGATTCGCTGGTGTCGAATGCGTCAGAATCTATACGCATCGCACGCTGCTAGTAACGGTCGCGCTTGAGGAAGTCCGGGATGTCGTCATCGAACAGACCACCGTAGTTGGAGTCGTTGCTCGGAGCAGGCGCGGGGGCGCGGCGAGCTGCACGCGGTGCACTGCTCCCGCCCAGGTCCATGCTCGGCTGCGTGGACGTGCCATCGAAGCCGGTCGCGATGACGGTGACGCGGATCTGGTCTCCCATGGAGTCGTCGATGACGGTACCGAAGATGATGTTGGCATCTTCGTCTGCCGCGGCGTTGATGACCTGCGATGCCTCGTCGATCTCTGCGAGCGACATGTCGCTGCTGCCCGTGATCGAGTACAGGATGCGGTTTGCGCCGACGATGGAGGACTCGAGCAGCTTTGACGAGATGGCCTCGGTAGCAGCGTCTTCCGCGCGGGTCTCGCCCGACGCGATGCCGATGCCCATCATGGCAGAGCCGGCGTCTTTCATGATGGCGCGGACGTCTGCGAAGTCCAGGTTGATGAGACCCGGGATGGTGATGAGGTCGGTGATGCCCTGCGTGCCCTGGCGCAGGATATCGTCGGCGACGCGGAACGCGTCGAGCATCGAGGTCTTCTTGTCGATGACTTGCAGGAGACGGTCGTTGGGAACGACGATGAGCGTGTCGACCTTCTGGGAGAGGAGCTGGATGCCCTCTTCGGCCTGCGTCATGCGCTTGCGGCCCTCGAAGCCGAACGGCTTGGTGACGACGCCGACGGTGAGCGCGCCGATCTCTTCCATGGCGATCTCTGCCACGACGGGCGCTGCACCCGTGCCCGTGCCGCCGCCCTCGCCGCAGGTGACGAAGACCATGTCGGCACCAGCGAGCGCATCGCGAATGTCGTCGCGGGACTCCTCTGCCGCCTGGCAGCCGACCTCGGGGTTGGCGCCGGCGCCCAGACCCTTGGTGAGCTCCTCGCCAATGTGGACGGTACGGTCTGCGTCAGACATGAGCAGCGCCTGACGATCTGTGTTGATAGCTATGAACTCGACGCCCTTGACGCCTGCCTCGACCATGCGATTGACCGCATTGGTACCGCCGCCGCCGACACCGACGACCTTAATGACGGCCAGATGGTCGGCTCCTGTGTAATCGGGCATGTTGGTCCTTCCTACGTTCCTGCTGGAGACACATCATATGCAATGCGGGACTCTCAAGCTTATTGTGCGTTTAAACTGCGTTGCATTGTACCCCAAGATGTTTTTAAACACTTGAAGTATACACTTCAACCCGCGGCAACATGGTACAGCGAAAAATTTTTGAGAACTTTTTCAGAAAGCCACGATGCCGCTCAACAGGGGATTTGCCCCGCGGCTGACCTACTGGCCGTCCGAGGAATCCCCCTCTTGCGAAGAGGCGTCTGCGTCGTCTTGCTCCGAGGAGGCAGGCGACGTCGCGTCGAGCGTGCGGTACGTGGGGCTTGCGGGCACGCGGACGTTGATGTAGGAGATCTTGCCCGCGTACTGCGAGAGCAGCTCGTTGATGGCCGCCTCTTTGAGCTGGATGTTGCTCGAGTCGCCGAACGCGACCGTGATGCCGTTTTTCAGGTTCAGCGACGTCTTGATGGAAGACTCCGCGGAGATGCTCTGGATCTGGCTTTTAAGGTCGTCGCTGATGCCATCGAGAATGGCGAGCGCGTTCTTGATGCCGCCGTCGGTGCACTCCGAGCCGGAGACCGGCTGGGCGATGGAGTTCGACACGTCGATGATGCGCATGTCGTTGTTCCAGTCGTCTTCCGTCGCCGCCGAAAGCCACGAGCTGTCCGTGGAGATGACCCAGGTCTGCTTGTCGTTGATGCGCACGACGGCGCCGGGAGTACGCTCCGTGACGTCGATGACGATGGTGTCGGGCAGCGAGCGGTGGATGGTCGCGCTCTGCACCCAGGCGTTGTCCTCGAGGCGCTGCTTGATGCCCGCCGCGTCCAGACGCAGCAGCGTGGAATCTGCCGGGACCGCCGCGATTTCGGTGATCTCCTGGCTCGTCAGGTGCGACACGCCGTTGATCTGCACGTTGTTGACGTGGAAGAGGTCCGAACGGTACACGAAGATGCTTCCGAAGATGACGAGCAGGACCGCCGCCACGACGATGACGATGCGCATGACGAACTTGCGGTAGTGGCTGCGGATGCGCTGCTCGCGCTCGCGCGCGCGGATATCGCCGACGCGCCGTCCGCTCGTGGAGGAAGAGGAGTAGCTCGAGCGCGAGCTGCCGCGCCCCGAGGCACGCGTGCTCGCCGCGGAATCGCGGCGCGACCTCGTGCTGCGCGATGACGACGCGTCGGACTTGGCGATGGAGCCCGTCTTTCCCGCAACGGACTTGCGCTTGCCCTTGATGGGCTTGCCGGCACTGCCGCGCTGCCGGCGCGATGACGCGCCACTGCTGCGCCTGTTCGATTGTGCGGTCCGCCTACTGCGGGAACCCGAGGAACCTGACCTCGGGCTTGAGTTCAATGCCATGTTCTTCCTTCACGCAATCGCGCACTTGATGGATGAGCTTGAGCACGTCGAGCGCCGTCGCCGAGCCCGTGTTGACGATAAAGTTAGCATGCTTTTCGGAGACTTGCGCTCCCCCGCATGTCGTTCCCTTAAGTCCACACGACTCGATGAGCTTGCCCACCGACGCGCCTTCGGGATTCTTGAAGACGCTGCCGCAGCTGGGGAGGCCAAGCGGCTGGTGCGCCTGGCGCCTGATGCGGCTCGATTCCATCTGCGAGCGCATGAGCGCCGCATCCGCGGTGACGAGCCGAAGCGACGCCTCGAGGATGACCTCCCCCGCGGGAAGCGAGCTCTTGCGGTAGCCCCACTCGATGTCGTCGTGGCGGCGCAGCTTGAGCCCCACGCCCGGAACGTAGCTCGTGACCGAGCAGACGATGCCCCCAATCCACGCATCCCTGCTGCCGGCGTTCATGAACAGCGCTCCGCCCAGGGTGCCGGGAATGCCCACGGCAAACTCGAGCCCCGAAAGCCCACGGCCGAACGCGCGCTGCACGACGCGGGGAAACATCGCCCCGGCGCCGACCGTCACGCAGGTCTGCACACCCGGCTGCACCGTCTCGTCTTGCTCCTGCCCGAAGTCCATACGCGAGAACGCCGGGCCGAGGACGATGATGGCGCCGTCGTAGCCCTCATCGGCGACGAGCAGGTTGCTGCCCCTCCCGATGACGGCCCAGGGCACCTCCTCCTCGCGCAGTACGGAGAAGACGAGGGAAAGGTCGGAGAGGGAGTCGCAGGTGACGAACAGGCGCGCCGGGCCACCGATGCGGTAGCTCGTGTGCCGCGCCATGCTCTCGTCCATGAGGACGGACCCGTCGAGGCTTCCCTCCAGACGCAGGTACGCGTCGAACGCGCTCACTCGTCGCTACCCCCGCCGAGTGCGGCTGCAAGCGCAGGGCCCATGCTCGTGACGTCGCCCGCTCCCATCGTGATGAGCAGGTCGCCGGGCTCGAGCTTGCGCAGGAGATACGGGACGATCTCGGGGCGGTGCGGCATCCACGCGACCTGCTTGTGCGGGTCATGCGCGAGGATGGAGGCGACGACCGTCTTGCCGCTGATCCCGGGGATGGGGGCCTCACCGGCTGGGTACACGTCCATGACGGTGACGCTGTCGGCGGCGTCGAACGCATCGCCGAACAGCGGGGCGAGCGATTCCGTGCGCGAGTAGCGGTGCGGCTGGAACAGCACGTGGACGTGCTTGTAGTCGAGCTTTGCCGCAGCGCCGAGCGTCGCCTTGATCTCGGTCGGGTGGTGCGCGTAGTCGTCGACGATCGTCACGCCGCCCACCTCGGCGACGAGGTCGAACCTGCGGCGCACGCCCGAGAACGTCGAGAGCGCCTCGGCGCCCTTCGCAACGTCGAGGCCGAGCGCCCACACGACGGACAGCACACCCGTCGCGTTGAGGACGTTGTGGCGACCGGGGTTCTTGGAGATGGACGCGCTGACGGTCTTGCCGTCGGGAAACGTCACGTCAAAGGTGTAGCCGAGCCCCTTGCGCCCGGTGATGACGAAGGTGGTGTCGGCGTCTTTCGTCCCCCGCTCGCCGTAGGCGATGACGCGCTTGCCCGTCGAGCGGGCGAGTTCGACGAGGCGCGGGTTGTCGGCGCACACGACTGCGGCACCCTGCTCGGGAAGCAGGTTCATGAAGTCGCGGAACGCGTCGTAGATCGCATCGAGCGTGCCGTAGTGGTCGAGGTGGTCGGGCTCGATGTTCGTGATGAGCGCGACGTAGGGCGACAGGTGGACGAACGAGCCGTCGGACTCGTCGGCCTCGACGATGTAGTACTCGCCCGAGCCGTTTTTGGCGTTGGTGTTGTAGCCGTCGACCGTCCCGCCGATCAGAAAGCTCGGGTCGAGCCCCATGCGGTCGATGGTCGTCGCGAGCATGGACGAGGAGGTCGTCTTGCCGTGCGTGCCGGCGCAGGCGAGCGTCTTGCGCCCCCTGCCCAGGGCGGCGAGCATCTGCGAGCGGTGCCAGACCGCGATGCCCTTCTCACGCGCCGCGACGAGCTCCGGGTTCTTCTCGGGGATGGCGGTGGAGATGACGACGGCGTCGATGTCGTCGGTGATGTTTGCGCTGTCATGGCCGATAAAGACGGTGATGCCCGCCTCGCGCAGCGCCTTGGTCGCACGCGACTCCTTCATGTCCGAGCCGCTGACCTGCATGCCGCGCGCGCTCGCCACGAGCGCGATGCCGGACATGCCGACTCCGCCGATACCGATGAAATGAATTCTGTTTACGTCACTCACGATTGTTTCTTCCCTGCCAGCTCGACTGCCATGTCCGCGAGGCGGATGCGGGCGTCGGATCCCGATAGTTTCTTTGAAGCAGCTGCCATCCTATCACGACGCTCCCCGTCGGTGAGAAGCTCCATGACCAATTCGGAGAAGCGGGGGCTTTCCACCTCGGCGTCTGCGACGAGCTCCGCCGCCCCGGCCGCCACGCACGAGCGCGCGTTGAGCGTCTGATGGTCGCCGCGCGCGTACGGGTAGGGCACGAGCACTGCCGGCACGCCGAGCGTCATGATCTCGGCGAGCGACGAGGCACCCGCGCGCGAGACGACGAGGTCGCTTGCCGCGAGCACGTC
>CACZQA010000222.1 GCA_902783175.1 uncultured Coriobacteriaceae bacterium | reverse complement strand
GTGTGGCACTGCCACGTTTCTCGCGCACGCGGACGCCCTTGCTACAATGGCACGAACACAGCAAAACGAAGGGAACAACATGGCAATCGGCCTCGACGGCGTCAGCAAGCTCGGCTTTGGGTGCATGCGCTTTACCGGACGCGAAGACGACAAGATAGACATCGCGTACACGGCCGACATGATCGACCGCTACCTCGCGGCAGGCGGAAATTACTTCGACACCGCGTGGGCGTACCCGAACAGCGAGGCCGCGCTGCGCGAGGCCCTTGTCAAACGCCATCCGCGCGATTCGTTTTTCATCGCAGACAAGTGCGTCGCGTGGACGCACTGCAACAGCGCCGATGACCTCGAGAGGCAGTTGACCGAATCGCTCGAGAACCTCGGCGTGGACTGTATCGACCTCTACCTCATGCACAACCTGGGCGGAAACCGCACCGCCGCATTCGAGAAATACGACGCCTGGGAGTTCGTGAAGAGCGTGAAGGCGCGCGGTCTGGCCCGCCATATCGGCTTTTCAGCGCATTGCACACCCGAAGAGCTCGAAGATCTCATCGCCGCCTACCCCGAGGCGGAGGTCGTCCAGCTGCAGGTGAACTACCTGGATTGGGACAGCCCGTCGTTCCGCGAGCGCGAATGCGTCGAGGTGGCGCGCCGCCACGGCAAGCCGGTCATCGTGATGGAACCCGTCAAGGGAGGGATCCTCGCCGATCCCCCGCAGGCGGTGAAGGACATCCTCGACGCAGGCATTTCCGACGATTCGTACGCGACGGCTGCGCTGCGCTTTTCCGCGAGCGTCGATGGCGTCATCACGACGCTGTCGGGCATGAGCACGGTCGAGCAAGTCGAGGACAACTGCCGCGCGTTCGCTGACTTCAAGCCGCTCTCAGATGTCGAGCTCGCAGTTATTGGGGACGCGCAGCGCGCGATGGAGGCAAGCGGGACCATCCCCTGCACCGGGTGCGACTACTGCGCCAAGGTCTGCCCCGTGGGCGTGGGCATCTCCGGTTCCATGACCGCGCTCAACTACTTCATCAACTTCGGCGACGCAGAGGCTGCCAACTACCAGCTCGGGTTTATCGTGCGCTTCAACGGCGGCAAGAAGATGCCGAGCGAGTGCATACGCTGCGGTGCATGCGAGCAGGCGTGCCCGCAGAACATCAAGATCATGGAATGCTTCGACCGCATCGACAGGGAAATCACGCCCTACCGCAAGCCGCAGGTGCTGATGAAGCCGTAACGGGCACCCCGCTTCGCACGGGATGTGTGGCACTGCCACCGTTTTCACGCTGCGTGCACGGGATGTGTGGCACTGCCACGTTTCCCGTGCAGAAACCGTGGGATGTGTGGCACTGCCACGTTTCCCGCGCACACGCGAGGCACGCCCGGGAGCATCCCCTACCCGATCACCTTGGCGGCGCGCTTGAGCTCGTCGATGATCGCGATCCCCTGCGGGCATGCCTTCTCGCACGCGCCGCACTCGATGCACGCGCTCGGTAGCGCCCTGCCCGCGCCCTTGTTGAGCCATTCCTGCACATGGCGACCAAATAACGTTTCAGCGTTCATCGCGAGAAACGCTCCCGAGATGCCGACGTTTTGCGGGCACACCTTCGCGCAGTAATCGCAGCCCGTGCACGGAATCAGGTCGAACTTGTCGAACTCGGCCTGTGCGGCATGGATCACGTCGAGCTGCTCTGCGCTCAGGCTCGTGAAGCCCTTGATCGCGGCGATGTTGTCTTCCATCTGCTCCATCGTGTTCATGCCGGACAGCACGGTGATGATGTTATCCTGGCCTGCGGCAAAGCGCAGGCCCCACGATGCGGGCGACCCCTCGCCAGCATCGTCGAACACCTTCTTCACGCTCGCGGGCGGGTCGGCGAGCAGGCCGCCGCGCAGCGGCTCCATCACCACGACCGGGACCCCGTGCTTCTTCGCGACCTCGAGGCAGGCGCGGCTCTGGTTGATGGGGTTTTCCCAATCCAAGTAGTTAACCTGCAGCTGCACGAACTCGACCGCGGGATGCTCGGAGATGAT
>CACZQA010000221.1 GCA_902783175.1 uncultured Coriobacteriaceae bacterium | reverse complement strand
GCCCTCCTCGAGCAGCACGCGGCGGGAAAGCACGACGTTGTTGCGGTTGCGGTCCATCTCGATGACGCGGGCCTCGAGGGTGGTGCCCATGTAGGTGCTGACGTCCTTGACGCGACGGAGGTCGACGAGGGATGCCGGCAGGAAGCCGCGCAGACCGATGTCGAGAATGAGGCCGCCCTTGACGACTTCGATGACCTCGCCCTCGACGTTCTCGCCGTTGTTGAACTTCTCCTCGACGCTGATCCAGGCACGCTCGTACTCGGCGCGCTTCTTGGAGAGGATCAGACGGCCGTCCTTGTCTTCCTTCTGGAGAACGAGAGCCTCGATGGAGTCGCCCAGCTTGACGACCTCGGAGGGGTCGACGTCCTTGCGGATGGAGAGCTCGCGGACGGGGATGACGCCTTCGGACTTGAACCCGATGTCGAGCAGAACCTCGTCGCGGTCGATCTTGACGATGGTGCCGGTGACGAGATCGCCCTCGTCAAACGGGTTGATGGTGCCGTCGATCAGCTGGTTGAGCTCCTCATCGGAAGGAACGTCGGTCATGTCGATGACGGAAGGATTCTTGATTTCGCTCAAGAGGTCCCCTTTCTTTGGGACCCGCGCGAATAAGTAGTCGTAGTAATACTTATACTCGAGGGCCAATAGATGCATCACGGTGCGGCCTATTCCGCACACGGTAAGACATTGTACATGAATCCCCCTCGATGCCCGCCGCGAGATTTGTGGATTTTGACCCGATTCTCTGCCCCGCACCCGCGCATAGCAAACGGCCGCGTCCGAGCGTGTTGCCCAGACGCGGCCGCCGTTGTCTTGACCGTTGTCGATAGGCCTACAGCGCGCTGTCCCCGCGCTCTCCCGTGCGGATCCTCACGGCCTCCTCGACCGGCGAGACGAAGATCTTGCCATCGCCCACCTGGCCGGTCCTGCAGGTCCTGCACACGATGTCGATGACGTCTTCCACCATGTCGTCGCTCACCACAAACTCGCACTTGATCTTGGGCAAGATGTTCATGATGACCTCGTTGCCGCGGAAGTACTCCTTCCATCCCGACTGGTTGCCGCAGCCGTGGACAGAGCTGACGGTCATGCCGCCGATCTGGCTCGCGAGAACCGCGTCTTTCAAAGGCTCGAGAAAATCAGGACGGATAATAGCCTGTACTCGTTTCATAGTCGCCCCTCCTAGTCCATGCCGTCAAACGCAGGGTACGCGTCTTCGCCGTGTACTGCGATGTCCATGCCGCGTGCCTCTTCCTCTTCGCTCACGCGCAGGCTGCCATGGAAGCAGGCCTTGACGATGAGGCCGATGACGAGCGTCGCGACAGCCACGAAGACAATCGTGATGAGGATACCGGAGATCTGGCTGAGCAGCAGGCTCGGGTCGCCGGTGTAGAGCAGTCCACCGTAGTCAGTCCACGACAGGCTCGGCACGCAGAAGATACCTGTGAGAATGCCTCCGACGATGCCGCCGATGCCGTGGCAGCCAAACGCGTCGAGCGCGTCGTCGTAACCGAGCTTCGCCTTGAGCTTGGCGATGGCGAAGTAGCAGATAGGGCTCACGATGAAGCCCATGACGAGCGCTGCCCAGGGCTCAACGAAGCCCGCGGCCGGGGTGATGACGACCAGGCCGGCGACCAGGCCGGTGACGGCACCGACGAGCGTGGAGTGCTTGGTCGAGATTTTATCGACAATCATCCAGGAGATCATCGCGGCGCCGGAGGCGACGAGCGTGTTGACCATGGCGAGCGCAGCTACGCCATCATCGAGCGCCAACGCGGAGCCGCCGTTGAAGCCCATCCAGCCGAACCACAGCAACGCGGCGCCGATAGCGGCGAGCGGCGTGTTGTGAGCGCGGTAGTTGGCGTTGCCGTAGCCGCGGCGCTTGCCGCAGAGCAGCGCGAGCACGAGGCCGGTAACACCAGAGGAGATGTGGACGACGTCGCCGCCGGCAAAGTCGAGCGCGCCAATCGTGCCGCCGATGAGGCCACCGCCCCAGACCATGTGCGCGAGCGGGCCATAGACGACGATGACCCACACGGAGAGGATGGCCGCGATAGCGCCGAACTTGATACGACCAGAGACGGAGCCGACGATGATGCCGACCGTGATGCAGCAAAACGCGCCTTGGAACAGCACGAACGCCATATCGGGAAGTCCCTCGACGCGGGTCTCGATTGCAGCGGTCATATCAGTGCCCGCCAAGAACAGCTGATCGAAACCGCCAATGATCTGACCGATGAAATCGCCCGAGTCGGCTGGGAACTGATACCCGAAGGCAATCGAGTACCCCAAGATGACCCAGATCACCGAGCAGACCCCGATTGCGAGAAACGCCATAATGATCGTGTTGCCGACGTTTTTCTTGCGTGACAGGCCGCCGTAGAAAAACGCCACGCCAGGTGTCATGAACAGCACCATCGACGCGCAGATGAGAATGAAGACCGTCAATGCAGTATCCATGCGCATCCTCCTTGATATGCGTAACGAATAGGACGATCTCTATTCTTGACCTGGGGATGCTGGCGCAGGTTAAGCACATGTTACAAACGATTAAGCCTTTGTTTCGAGAATATTTTCATTTTGTTTCGGCGCTCGCCTCACAGTCAATTACCTCGCGTTTCAGGCAATCGCGCGCCCATCGAGGGGAGCAATGCCGTAAAACGCGAGGTAATCCGAATAGCTAATGTGCAATCGCCCAGTTGGGGCCGGTCTGGATATCGGCGGTGAGCGGAACCGAGAGCTCGACGACGTTGTCCATGACGTCTCCCACGAGTTCGGTCAGGCGCTCGACCTCGTCGTTGGGGCACTCGAAGTCGAGTTCGTCGTGCACTTGGATGACCATGCGGGACTTGAGGCCCTCGGCGCGCAGGCGCTGCTCGACGCGGATCATAGCAAGTTTGATGATGTCGGCGGCACTCCCCTGCATGGGATGGTTCATCGCCGTGCGCTCGCCGAAGTGGCGCATGTTGACATTTGATGAGCTGAGCTCGGGGATATGGCGCTTGCGCCCGAACATCGTGACGGCATATCCCGTCTCGTGCGCCTCGGCGACCGTGCGATCCAGATACTCGCGTACACCCGGGTACGCACGGTAATAGCGGTCGATCATCTCCTGCGCCTCGGCCATGGGGATATGCAGCGACTGCCCGAGCCCGAAGGCCTGCTGGCCGTAGACGATGCCGAAGTTGACGGCCTTCGCATGGCTGCGCATCTCCGGGGTCACCTCTTCAACTGGCACGCCGAACACGCGCGCGGCGGTCTGAGCGTGGAAGTCCTCGCCGCTTCTGAATGCCGCGATGAGCCCCTCGTCTCCCGAGAGATGCGCGAGGAGGCGCAGCTCGATCTGCGAGTAGTCGGCGCTCAGGAACACGCCGTTTTCCGGTGCGACGAACGCCGTGCGGATGCGGCGCCCGAGCTCGGTGCGCACGGGGATGTTCTGCAGGTTGGGGTTCGAGCTCGACAGGCGGCCCGTCGTGGTGACCGTCTGGTTGAAACTCGTGTGGATCCTGCCATCGTTGACGTTGATGAGCTGCGGCAGGGCATCGAGGTAGGTCGACTTGAGCTTGGCCAGCTCGCGGTACTCGATGACCTTGGCGGGAACGGGATGATCGTCTTTGAGCTTCTCGAGGACTTTCTCGTTGGTCGACCAGCCGTTCTTGTTCTTCTTGGACTTGCGCGAATCGAGCCCCAGCACGTCGAACAGGATGTGCCCGAGCTGCTTGGGCGAGTTGATGTTGAAATCCTCTCCCGCCAGCTCGATGATCTGGTCGTGCAGCTGCTGGATGCGCCCTTCGATGCTGTCCGAAATCTGCTTGAGCACGTCCGTGTCGATGTGCACGCCCACATGCTCCATCTGGGTGAGCACGGGAAGCAGCGGCATCTCGATGTCGGTGAACACGCTGTAGCTCTTGTCGGACTTGAGGCGCTGCTCGAGCACGTCGACGAGCGCCGCGCACACGGCCGCCTCGAACTGCCCCGAGCTCGGAGAGCCCTCGCCGGTGGGCGCAGGCAGGAGCAGGTACTTCTCCGCAAGCTCCGCTGCCGAGTAGCTCTTGCCCGACTCAAGCAGGTAGGCAGCGACCCCGCAATCGAACAGCCGCGCGCCGTCGATGTTGTCGAAGCTGTAGCCGTGCTGCGTGCCGACGGGGAACACCTCGCGCAGCACGTG
>CACZQA010000220.1 GCA_902783175.1 uncultured Coriobacteriaceae bacterium | reverse complement strand
CGCAGCAAGGCTCGATGCTCGACGAGTTCGGCACCGATCTCACCAGGCGCGCCGCACGCGGCGAGCTCGACCCGGTCATCGGCCGCGAGCGCGAGACCGAGCGCGTGGAGCAGATCCTGTCGCGCCGCAGCAAGAACAACCCGCTGCTCATCGGCGAGCCGGGCGTCGGCAAGACGGCCGTCGTAGAGGGGCTGGCACAGCTCATCGCCGACGGGCAGGTCCCCGATATCCTGCGCGACAAGCGCCTCGTGACGCTCGACGTCTCCGCGCTCGTCGCCGGGTCCAAGTACCGCGGCGAGTTCGAGGAACGCCTGAAGAGCGTCGTCAAGGAAGTCAAAGACGACGGCAACATCATCCTGTTCATCGACGAGATGCACACGATCATCGGCGCAGGCAGCGCCGAGGGCTCCATCGATGCCGCTGCAATCCTCAAGCCGCCGCTGTCTCGTGGCGAAATCCAGGTCATCGGCGCCACGACCACCGACGAGTACCGCAAGCACATCGAGAAGGACTCGGCACTCAACCGCCGCTTCCAGACGGTCATGGTCGAAGAGCCGAGCATCGACCAGTCCATCCAGATCCTCGATGGGCTCAAGGACAAGTACGAGGCACATCACCGCGTCCACTACACGGACGAGGCCATCGTCTCCGCCGTCGAGCTCTCCAACCGCTACGTGCAAGACCGCTTCTTGCCCGACAAGGCAATCGACCTCATCGACGAGGCGGGCGCGCGTATGCGTATCAAGAACATGACGGTTCCCAAAGACATCGCCGTCGTCTCCGACAAGCTCAAGAAGGTGCGCGTCAAGAAGGAAGAGGCCATCGGGCATCAGGACTTCGAGGCCGCGGCACAGCTGCGCGACAAGGAGAAGAACCTGATCAAGGAGCGCACCGAGCTCGAGCGCAAGTGGCGTGAAGACGCGGCCATCAACGTCGCCACGGTCGATACCGACCAGATCGCCGACGTGGTCTCCGTTGCCACGGGCGTGCCCGTCTCCAACCTCACCGAGGCCGAGACGGCCAAGCTGCTGCGCATGGAAGACGCGTTGCACGAGCGTGTGATCGGCCAGAACGAGGCGGTCACCGCGCTGTCCAAGTCTATCCGCCGCAGCCGCGCCGGCCTGAAGGACCCGCGCCGTCCCATGGGCTCGTTCATCTTCCTGGGTCCGAGCGGCGTCGGCAAGACCGAGCTCTCCAAGGCGCTCGCCGAGTTCCTGTTCGGGACGGAAGACGCGCTCATCTCGTTCGACATGTCCGAGTACATGGAAAAGCACACGGTCTCGCGTCTCATCGGTTCGCCTCCGGGCTATGTCGGCTATGACGAGGGCGGCCAGCTCACCAAGGCCGTTCGCCAGCGCCCGTACTCGGTCGTCCTGTTCGACGAGATCGAGAAGGCCCATCCGGATGTCTTCAACATCTTGCTGCAGATTCTCGAAGAGGGGCACCTGACCGACGCGCAGGGCCGCAAGGTCGACTTCCGCAACACGATCATCATTATGACGAGCAACGTCGGCGCACGAGAGATCGTGCGCGAGAACCCGCTCGGCTTTGGCACGACCAACCAAAGCGGCATGTCCGACAAGGACATCCACGACTCCGTCATCGCCGAGCTCAAGAAGCTGTTCAGGCCCGAGTTCCTCAACAGGCTCGACGACACGATCGTGTTCAAGTCGCTCACGAGCGATGACATCGTCAAGATCATCGACCTCATGGTCGACGACCTGCGCCAGCGCCTTGTCGCCCAGGGCATGAGCATCGAGCTCACCGAGGCGGCCAAGAAGTACATCGAGTCGCAGGGCACCGACACCGCGTTTGGCGCCCGCCCGCTGCGCCGCGCCATCCAGCGCCTCATCGAGGACCCGATCTCGGAAGAGATCCTCGAGGGCAAATGGACGGAAGGGTCGATCATCTTGGTCGACTACGTTGGCGACGAGCTCGTGTTCGCCCCGGGCACGGGGGAGATCCCCAAGCTCCGCGAGCGCAAGACACTCGCGCTCGAAGCGCCGCGGACCGATTTCCACGTTTCCCCGGCATCGGGGAGCGTCGGCGGGGGAGCCGCCGACGGCGACATGGCGGCTGACTAGTCGCGCAGCTCAGGCACGTGTTGGCGCCTGAGAAATAAATGTCATTCGAAGGTGCCGCACCTCTCAAGTGGAGGGGCGGCACCGTGCTATTATGAATCGGCGTAGTGGGCGAAAAGGCACGATGGAGGCAGCATGAGCGATAGCATTCAGACGATGGAAGATGCTCTGAAGGCTGTCTCTCCCGGAACCGACCTGCGCTCAGCGCTCGATATGATCCTTGCCGCAGACACCGGTGCGCTCATCTGCATCGGCGATGCGGAAGAGGTCCTCAAGCTTTCCAGCGGCGGTTTTGTCATCGACGTTCCCTTCACCCCCAACAGGCTGTTCGAGCTTGCAAAGATGGACGGTGCCATCATTCTCGACGCGCACGCGCGCAGGATCCTGCGCGCCAACACGCATCTCACGCCGACGGACGATTTCGAGACGAAGGAGACGGGCATGCGCCACCGCACCGCGATGCGGATGTGCGTGCAGACCGACACGCTCGCCATCACCGTCTCACAGCGCCGCAACGTCGTGAGCCTCTTCTTTGGGGGCGAATCCGAGATGCTCACAAAGTCCGGCAGTGCATTTCCGCAGGCCAAGGCCACGTTACTTGCCATGCAAAACGCCCGCGACGTCCTCGACCGAGAAATCGCGCGGCTTTCCCAGCTGGTAGTAGACGAGCAGGAAGCATAAAGAGAATCTTCGGGAGGACGAAAGCCATGCAGCACACACCCCAAGACGACGCCGCGCTCGAGGCCGATCCGGCAACGGGCCCGGCAGCGCTCACGCCGGCAGAAGTCGACGAGTTCGTCCACCAGATCAACACCTTCGAGGCATCGAGCGTGTCGCTCGAGGGGCGCGTGTCCAAGGGCGCCTCGACCGCCGCGGTCATCGTTGCGGGCGGTCAGGGCGAGCGCTTCGGCAACCCCGGGGGCAAGCAGATGTTCGAGGTGCTCGGAAAACCGGTCCTCACATGGTCGGCCGAGGCCTTCGACGCGACGCCCGACGTGGGGCTCATCGTCATCGTCTGCCCCGAGAACCGCCAAGCTGAATACTGCAAGCACGCCATCGACCCGTACCCGTTCGTCACGCCCATCGTGTTCGCCTCGTCGGGCGAGATCCGGCAGGAGTCGTGCATGAACGGCGTCGATGCCGTGCCCACCACCTACGAGTACATCGCCGTGCACGACGGCGCGCGCCCGCTCGTCACCGTCGACTTGATCACGCACGCCATCAACGCCCTCAAGGGCAACCTCGATGCGGATGGCGTGGTCGTGGGGCATCCTTCCATCGACACGCTCAAGGTCGTCAACGGCCGCTCCATCGTCGGCACGCCCGACCGCACGGCGTTTTGGATCGCGCAGACGCCCCAGGTCTTCCGGGCAAAGATCGCCCGCCGCGCCTACAAGGAGGCCATGTTCGAGGGCTTCGTCGGAACGGACGACTCCTCGCTCGTCGAGCGCATCGGCGGGCGCGTCATGATGCTCGAGGGCCCGCGCGACAACATCAAGGTGACCGTCCCTGAAGACGTCGGGCCGGTCGTCGCCGCTCTTTCGGCGCGTGTGGGGCAGAGGTAGCGCCATGCAAAGGATCGGACTCGGATACGACGTTCACGCATTTGCTGCAGGCAGAAAGCTCATTATCGGCGGCGTCCACATACCCTACGAGCTCGGGCTCGACGGCCATTCAGACGCCGACGTCCTCGTGCACGCGATCATGGACGCGCTGCTCGGCGCCCTGCGCGAAGGAGACATCGGCAAGCTCTTCCCCGATACCGACCCCGCCTACGAGGGCGCCGATTCCATAAAGCTCCTCCAGGAGGTCGGTGCGTTCGTGCGTGCGAAGGGCTTTTCCATCGACGACATCGACTCGGTCGTCATGATGCAGGCGCCCAAGATGTCACCGTATCGCGAGCAGATGCGCGCGAACATCGCACGCGCCCTCGACATTCCCGTCGAGAGCGTCGGCGTGAAGGCGACCACGACCGAGCACCTCGGCTACGAGGGCAGGGGCGAGGGCGTGAGCGCCCAGGCCGTCGCGCTTCTTTCCTGTTAAGATACCGACCAGCCAACACACGAGTTGCAACGCGGCGCTTTTGCGCCGCATGACGATATGCACCAAGGAGCAGGCATGCAGATTTTCAACACGCAGACGCGCCGCAAAGAGGAGTTCAAGCCCCGCGAAGAGGGAAAGGTCGCGATGTATGCGTGTGGCCCGACCGTCTACAACTACATCCACATCGGCAATGCGCGTACGTTTCTCACCTTCGACGTTGCGCGCCGCTACCTCGCCTTCCGCGGCTACGAGGTGACGTTCGTCCAAAACATCACCGACGTCGACGACAAGATCATCAAGCGCGCCAACGAGGAGGGCAAGACGCCCGCCCAAATCGCGGCGTTCTACACTGACGCGTTCATCGACGCCATGCACCGCTTCGGGGTCATGGACCCCGACGTGCGCCCGCGCGCCACGCAGGAGATCCCCGAGATGATCGCGCTCATCGAGCGCCTCATCGAGCGCGGGCATGCCTACCAGGTCGACGGCGACGTCTACTTCTCGGTTCGCTCGTTCGCGCACTACGGCAAACTGTCAGGCCGCAACATCGACGACCTGCGCAGCGGCGCGCGCGTCGACGTTGACGACCGCAAGAAAGACCCGCTCGATTTCGCGCTGTGGAAGGCGGCAAAGCCCGGAGAGCCGCACTGGTCCTCACCGTGGGGCGAAGGGCGCCCCGGTTGGCACCTCGAATGCTCCGCAATGTCCGAGAAGTACCTCGGCCTGCCGCTCGACATCCACGGCGGCGGCTCCGACCTCGTCTTCCCGCACCACGAAAACGAGGTGGCGCAGTCCGAGGCGGCCTATGGCACCACGTTCGCCCATTACTGGATGCACGGCGGCATGCTCAACATCAACTCGGAGAAGATGTCGAAGAGCCTGGGCAACTTCCTGCTGCTCACCGATGTGCTCGACCGTTGCAACCCCATGGCGCTGCGCCTGCTCATGCTGCAGACCCACTACCGCTCGCCGCTCGACTTCTCCGATGAGCGCCTCGCCGATGCGGGCACGTCCTACGAACGCATCTGCACGGCGCACCGCAACCTCGTCTGGGCAGCTGAGCACGCGGCAGACGCCGATGACGTCGACTCCACCGAGCTTGCGCGCGTCACGCGCGAGACCGAGGAGAAGTTCGTCGAGGCAATGGACGACGACTTCAACACCGCAGGCGCCCTGGGCGCGATCTTCACGCTCGTCTCGCACGCCAACGCGTTTCTGGAAGACAACCCCGCGCTCAGCGCAAGCGCCCGCGACGACGTGCGCGCCGCCGGGCAGATGCTCGAGAAGCTCCTCGGGGTACTCGGCATCCAGCTCGCGCAAGAGCAGCAGGAGTGGCCGAGCGAGGTGTGCACGCTCGCGCACGAGGTCGCTTCCTACGAGGGGGCAGACCCCCACGAGGCGGTCGAGCTTCTGCTTGAGGCACGCGCGCAGGCGCGCAAGGAGAAGAACTGGGCAGTCGCCGACCAAGTGCGCGATGGCCTGAAGGCCCTCGGCTTCACCATCGAGGACACGGCAAACGGGGCGCGGGTCATCTATGGCGAGTGAGTATCTGGAAGGGCGCCACGCGCTTGAGG
>CACZQA010000219.1 GCA_902783175.1 uncultured Coriobacteriaceae bacterium | reverse complement strand
GCGCACGATGGAGGCGCAGGGACTCGTCCATCGCGAGGTGTTTGCCGAGGTGCCGCCGCGCGTGGAGTATTCACTCACAGAGCTGGGGCAGTCGCTTAAGCCCGTGCTCGACGCCCTGCAAGCTTGGGGCGAGGAGTACAAGAAGAGCCTGAAGGCGAGCAAGTAGCCGCCCGACCCGTGTCCACCGTTTCCGTGCGCCTTCGCGCCCCGCACGCGCGAGATGCGTGGCACTGCCACGGTTCCCGTGCAGGAGACGTGAGATGCGTGGCACTGCCACGGTTCCCGTGCAGGAATCGCGAGATGCGTGGCACTGCCACTCTTTTCGCGCACGATGCGCGGGGCGCGGGCGCAGCGTTCGCTCGAAGGGGAGCGACGCGCTATCCTTGGGCCAGAAACCTCATCGAAGGAGACAATCCATGACCTCACGGTTGCAACGCTCCGTGCCCACGAGCATCCAAGTCCATGGCGCACACGTCCACAACCTCAAGAACATCGACGTCGACATTCCGCTCAATCGATTCGTCGCCATCGCCGGCGTGTCTGGCTCGGGCAAGAGCTCGCTTGCCTTGGGCGTTCTCTACGCCGAGGGGTCGCGCCGCTACCTGGAGGCGCTTTCCACCTACACGCGCCGCCGCCTCACGCAGGCAAGCAAAGCCGCCGTCGGCGAGGTGCTCCACGTCCCCGCCGCCCTCGCGCTCCACCAGCGTCCCGGCATACCCGGTGTGCGCAGCACCTTCGGCACCTCGACCGAACTGCTGAACAGCCTGCGCCTGCTCTTCAGCCGTGCGGGCAGCCATTGCTGTCCCAACGGGCATCCCTGCCCGCCCAGCATCAACGTGTCGCTCGAGCGCCCGATCGTCTGTCCGGAATGCGGCGTGGAGTTTTTCGGCCCAGGCGCCGAGGAGATGGCGTTCAATTCCGGCGGTGCGTGTCCTACCTGCGGCGGGACCGGCGTGCAACGCATGGTGGACGAGTCGACGCTCGTGCCGGACGAGACGCTTACCATCGACGAGGGCGCCGTGAAGCCCTGGGGCATCCTCATGTGGAGCCTTATGGCCGACATAGCGCGCGACTGCGGCGTGCGCACAGACGTCCCCTTCAACCAGCTCACGCCCAAAGAGCGCGAGTTCGTCTTCCACGGGCCGGCGGAAAAGCACCATCTGCTCTACCACAACGAGAAGACGGGCACCGCGGGCGAGATGGACTTCACCTACTACTCGGCGGTCTATTCGGTGGAAAACGCGCTCTCCAAGGTCAAGGACGAGAAGGGCCTCAAGCGCGTCGCGCGGTTCTTGAAGGAGGGGCCGTGTCCCGATTGCGGCGGCACGCGGCTTTCGAAGAGGGTGAGGCAAAGCACCATCGGCGGCCTCAACCTTGCAGATGTCACCCGCATGACCTTGGACGATCTGATCGCCTGGCTGCCCACGGTGCCCTCCTCGCTTCCCGACGGCGTGCGCGAGATGGCGTCCGCAATCATCGACGAGATGACAGAGCCCGCGTCGCGCCTGAAGCAGCTGGGACTGGGGTATCTCTCGCTCGACCGCGCGAGCAGCACGCTCTCCACGGGCGAGCGGCAGCGCGTCCAGCTGGCCCGTGCCGTGCGCAACCGCACGACGGGAATCCTCTACGTCCTCGACGAGCCCTCGATCGGCCTGCATCCCAGCAACGTGGACGGCTTGCTGCAAGTAATCGACGACCTCGTCGAGGACGGCAACTCGGTGGTGTGCGTCGACCACGACGTGCGGGTGGTCCGCCAAGCCGACCACCTGATCGAGATCGGCCCCGGCTCGGGGGCTGCGGGTGGCACGGTCATCGCCCAGGGCACACCCGCCGATGTCGGGCATAACCCGGACTCGCGCATCGGCGGCTTTCTGACGGGGGCGGAAAAAGTGCGCACGCGTGAGCGTTGCGCGGAAGAGGCGCTGTTCGATGCCGGCGCAATCGAGCTGCACACGCGCCCGCTGCACACCGTGCACGCGCTCGACTTGAGCATCCCGCGCAATCGCCTCACCTGCGTGACGGGCGTTTCGGGGTCGGGCAAGACAACGCTCGTGCTGGAGAGTCTCGTGCCCGCGTTGCAGGCGAGTAGTGCGGGCGAGAAACTGCCCGATCACGTGAAGAGCGTGAGCGCGCCTGGCATCGCGCGAGCGGACCTAATCGATGCGACGCCCATCGGCGTGAACGTGCGCTCGACGGTTGCCACCTACTGTGGCGTGCTCGACGACCTGCGCCGGGCGTTTGCCGCCCTGCCCCGCGCGAAGGAGCTGGGGCTCAAGGCGGGCGACTTCTCGTACAACACCGGCTCGCTGCGCTGCCCGGGCTGCGATGGCACGGGGCAGATAGTGCTTGACGTGCAGTTTCTTCCCGACGTTAACATCGTGTGCCCCGATTGCCGCGGCTCGCGCTACGGGGCAGATGCCTCCAGCG
>CACZQA010000218.1 GCA_902783175.1 uncultured Coriobacteriaceae bacterium | reverse complement strand
GACACCGTCACCGCCTACCCCGACCACGAGGCACGGCAGGCGCCGCTGTTCACCGGCAAGATCTACGGCGTCTACGCGCAGCTTGAAGGCTCGGGCACCCCGCAGCTCGTGGGTTTGCGCACCATCGGCACCGAGCAGCGCTCGTTCGTGCCGCAGGAGCAGGTCGACTTCGACGGCACGGCTGGCGTGCTCAAGCGCGATGGCCAGGGGCAGCCGGTTTCTACCACCAAGGGCGATTCGATTGCGTATACCTACGAGAAAGCCGCCGCAGGCTCCGACGAGGCCAAGATCGACTTCGTGGACGAGAGCGGCAATGTCGTCAGCTCCAAATCTGTGCCGGGCATCGCGCAAAACGCGAGCAAGGCGGTCAAGCTCGATGAGGCGCTCATCGCAACTGACGCCAACGACAAGCAGTCGCTGTTCCGCGTGCTCGACTACGATGGCGTCGTCACGCTCTCCAATCCCTCGTTCATGCACGCCCTCGTCAACGTAAAGCAGATGAGCTCCGAAGACATCGCCGGCAGCGGCTCGTGCTTTGCCACGGTCAAGTGCGTCGACGCCGATGACGAGAACACGGTTCTCATGGCCGATCGCATCTACGTGCAGGGCACGTTCAAGTACACGCTTCCCGAGAAGATCTACCAGGGCGAGGGGCCGAGCACGTCTGTCTACACGCTCGTCGATTCCGACAACCCGACGGTCACCTTCGACGCCTCTGCAGGCGAGACCGTCAAGCAGGCAGCGTACAAGAAGGAGACCGCGCACAACGAGTGGACTGTCGTCTGCTACGACGCCTCCAACGCGAATGGCGCAGAGCTCGCGCGTCAGACGCTCTCCACGAAAGACTCCTTCGATGCCGAAAACATCACCGTCGACGGCAAGACCTACGTCCCGGCGCAGGGCGCGCGCACCTACACCTTTGCCGAGAGCGGTTCGCTGCTGTACGTCTACTACGTGCCGCAAGGGTACACGCCTGCGTCCTACGATGTGACGGTTAACTACGTGGATGCGGCCAATGGCGGCGTGCTCCAGAGCACGACGCAGTCCATCTCGCCCGATATGCAAAAGGACGTCGAGTTCAATCCCGAGAAGTCGCTCGAGATAAACGGCATCGCGTACGTGCTGGTTCCCAATCAGAAGCTTCCCGTCCGCATCGGCTACGGGTCACGGGCCTCGTACACGGTCTACTACTACAACCAGGCTGAGCCGCTGACCGACCAATCGGTCGTGGTCCGGACACGCGTCGTGTACCTCCCCGGCAATCAGACGGGGCAGACCGGCACGCAGGCAGGCACGCAGACGCTCGCCGAGGGGCAGACCTACAACGCTGTCTCCAATGCGGCGACGGGCGGCGCCACGCTCACGAACGGCAACGGGCAGGATAGCGCCAGCACGCAGATCGACGAGAACGAGACGCCGACGGCGAGTGCCTCCGACCTCGCAGGCCAGGGGCTGCCCGGCTGGGTTGTGCCGCTCATCATCGGGCTGGTTATCGCCCTGATAGCGGTCGCACTCATCGCCTTCGCGGTCGTGCGCCGACGCAAAAACTCCAAGGGTGAGGAGGACGCGAAATGAGACGCCTTCCACTGACGCAAGGGATGCACATGAACGATTCCAAGAACAAGTACAGAGCACGCAGTATCGCGCAGAAGGCGGTTGCCGTTCTGGTCTGCCTGGCGATGGCATCGCTGCAGATGCCGCTCGTGGGCTCTGCCTTTGCCGAGAGCGCGAATGCCGCGGCGACCGAGCAGCAGCAGATGGAAGCGCCGGCACAGGCGACGGACGCTGATGCCCAGACGCAGCCTGCAACTCCTGAATCGGACGAGAAAGCGTCCGCTTCAGACGAGCAGGCAGAAGAACCTGAGGCTGCCACCTCGACAAAGAGCGAAGCTGCTCCGGCAGCTGCCGCAAAGGCTGCCCCGCTGCGCGCACCCCAGGCACCTGCGGCAAATACCTTCCCGAGTGCGCCTCCGACCTCTACGTTCGATGTGTCGGCGTTCAACAAGCTGCCCGGCGGCAAGCTTGGCGTGCTCGCCAACTTCGGCTTGATCGGGTTCGAGAGCATCTACGGCAATACGCATATCAACTCCAACGTTGCCACCGAGACCTTCTACGCAAACTCGGTTACGTTCGGAACGAACAATCTCGCCGAGCCCGAGGTCTCGTATATCGGTACCAAGGTGGTCGGCGGCGCGAATGTCAACATGAAAGACGGAAGCGGGAAGTACAACGGCTCTTCTGTGGTACTCGGTTCCGG
>CACZQA010000217.1 GCA_902783175.1 uncultured Coriobacteriaceae bacterium | reverse complement strand
CTATATAGATACGCGTGGCAACGTGACCGAACCGCTCAAGTTCAGCGAGGCTGTGATCAAAGGTATCGCGCCCGGTGGCGGCCTGCTTGTCCCCGAGACGGTCCCCACGATGACGCTCGACGAGATCGTCTCGCTGGGCGAGCTGCCCTACGCGCAGCGCGCGGCGGCGGTCTACCGCCGCTTTGGCGTGGACTTCTTCGACGAGGAGCTCGACTCCCTCATGGGCACCATCTACGCCGACAACTTCGACACGCCCGAGATCGCCCCCATCAAGAAGGTGACCGACGGCATGTACGTGCTCGAGCTGTGGCACGGCCCCACGAGCGCGTTCAAGGAGATGGCGCTCCAATGTCTGCCGGTGTTCTTCTCGGCCAGCGTCGACAAGCTCCGTGCCGCGGGCGGCCCGACCAACGACTATCTCATCGCCGTCGCGACGAGCGGCGACACGGGCAAAGCCGCACTGCAGGGCTTTGCCAACCGCGCGCACACCTCCATCGTCGTCTTCTACCCCGACGGCGGCGTGAGCGACATCCAGTACAAGCAGATGGCCACGCAGGAAGGCGACAACGTCTGCGTGTACGCCGCACGCGGCAACTTCGACGACTGCCAGACGAGCGTCAAGCGCATGTTCGGCGACGACGAGTTCAACCGCCAGCTCCTCGAGCAGGACAACGTCGCGCTCTCGTCCGCCAACTCCATCAACTGGGGGCGCCTGCTCCCGCAGGTCGTCTACTACATCAGCAGCTACGCGAGCATGGTCAAAAGCGGCGAGGTCAAGGCGGGCGATCCCATTGACGTCACTGTTCCGACCGGCAACTTTGGCAATATCCTCGCGTGCTGGTACGCCAAGCAGATCGGCACGCCCATCGACAAGATTGTCTGCGCGAGCAACACCAACCGCGTCCTGACGGACTTCATCGAGACGGGCGTCTACGACATTGTCGACCGCGAGTTCATCCTCACGCCGAGCCCCTCCATGGACATCCTCGTCTCGAGCAATCTCGAGCGCCAGCTCTACGAGCTCACGGGCCGCGACGAGGCCAAGATCACGCAGTGGATGGCCGACCTCAACGAGAAGCGCCGCTTCGAGGTCGACGCCCAGACCTTCGCCGCCCTGCAGGAAAACTACGAATGCGGGTCTGTGGACAACGAGACCTGCCTCGAGACCATCAAGGCGGTCTACGAGGAGCATGGGTACCTGCTCGACCCACACTCGGCCGTGGCGTGGAACGTCGCCGCCGCGCACAAGGGCGCAAACCCGATGCTCGTCGCGTCGACGGCCAACTGGGCCAAGTTCGGCTCCAACGTGTACCGCGCGCTCAACGGCATCAAAGCCGGCGAGCCGCTGCCGCAGGAGGTCGCGGGCCTTTCGGACGTGCAGCTCAACCGCGTCGTCTTCGAGGCGACGGGCGTGTCGCCCATCCCCGCGGGGCTCGATGTCCTCGACGACAAGCCGATCCGCTTCACCGAGGTTATCGACGGCGATACCGCCGGTGTGGAAGGCGCGGTCAAGGCGTTTCTCGCCTAGCTTGGACATATGCTGAAAGTGGCCCGTCTCCATGCGCGTGGAGGCGGGCTTTCTTAACATTGGTCAGATGACAAATAAGGCAAAGATACTGCCTACACCGGTTACTTTGTTAAGCTTTTGTGATTAGCAATAATCGTTGCGGTGTTGTTTATTCGACCGCACTATAATACTCGTGGCTGATAATACTCTCATATAGATAGGGGCTCGTCATGGTAAAGAAGCAGGACCTGCACCCGCAGGTCAAACTGATGATCGCGTCATCAGCCGACCGCAAAGGACCAAGCTTTGGCAAAGGGGCGGCGACTCTGCTCCATGGCATCGAGGAAAACGGTTCCCTCAACAAGACGGCAAAAGACCTCCATATGGCATACAGCAAGGCGTGGAGCATGATCAAGAAGGTCGAAGAGGGGTTGGGCTTCACGCTCATCGAGCGCTACGGCGCACGTGGCTCCAAGCTCACCGAAGAGGGCAAGAAGTTCCTGGAGCTGTACGACCGCTACGATGAGAAGGTCGAGGCGTACGCCAAGGAAGCCTTCGAAGAGGTCTTCCAGGAGCTCTAACGCGCGCAGGTTTTGAAGATGGCCAGCACGAGATGGGGCGGCGATCCGAAAGGGTCGCCGCCCTTCGCATTGTGTCTGTCGTACTTCCAGGGTGGAAACGTGGGCAAAAGGAAGACCCCCGGGCGATTGCGCCGGGGGTCTTGTGCTGTGCTGGCTAGTTATCGTCGCTCGAGCTGCTACTCGACGAAGAGCCGCTGCCCGAACCGCTTCCGGACGAGCTGCCCGAGCTCGAGCCGGAGCTAGAACCGGAGTTCGAGCCAGACCCCGAGCCAGAGTTAGAGCTGGAGCCAGAATTCGAGCTCGAGCTCTTCTTGGGCTCGATGGTGATCTCGATGGTGGTGCCCGAGACCACGGAAGTGCCGCTTGCGATGCTCTGCGCGTTGACCTGGCCCTCGCCGACCGATGCAGAGCCAGAGCCGACCGTCGACTTGACGACGAGGCCCGCAGCCTCGAGCGTCTTTTTCGCGCTGCTCTCGCTCAGGCCGATCACGTTCGGGACGGTAACCGTCGTGGTTGCCTTGCCGGAGGACACCGTGTAGGTGACGGTGGAACCGGAGGCGACCTGCGTGCCGGAGCTGGGGTTCTGCTTGAAGATCTTGCCCGCCTCGTAGCTATCGGAGCTCTCCTGCTCGGACGAGCCGACCAGGCCTGCCTCGGACAGGGCGCGCTCGGCCTCGGATGGCGTCAGTCCCATCAGGTTGGGCACCGAGACGAGGTTTTCGCTGGTCTTGCCCGTGGAGATGACGAGGTTGACCTTGGAACCGCTGGGCGCAGACGAGTTGCCCGCGGGGTCCTGGCTGATGACGTGGTCTTTCTCGACCGAGTCGCTTGTCTCGTAGCGCAGGTTGCCCTGTTGCAGGTTGCTCTTCTCGAGGGTGGAGGTGGCCTCGGCAAGCGTCTTGCCCGTGACGTCGGGCACGGTCACGTGCGACGAGAACGCGCCCGATGCGAACGCGATGCCGATACCCGCCGCTACCAACAGCACGATGACGACGAGGGCGATGAGCCCGCGATGCCCCTTCTTGCCAGGCTTGCCCGCGGCGTTCTTGCCCTGCGTTGCGGGCATGCCCGCTGTGCGGACACCGCTGGAGGGGTTCATGACCGTGGTCGCGCCTGCCGCGGGGTAGGGGGCAGCGCCGTTGAGCACCTGCGTTGGGGCGGCTGCTGCGGCAGCTGCGGGGCTCACGCGGCCATGCAGGTAGTCGTCGATTGCGCGCTTCATCTCGTTTGCGGTTGCATAGCGCTGCTCGGGGTTCTTCTCGAGAGCGCGCATGATGATGCGCTCGAGCTGCGGGTCGATATCGGGGTTAATCTGGCGGGGCGGGACGGGTGCCTCGTTGACCTGCTTCATGGCAACGGAGACGACGTCGGGCCCGTCGAAGGGCAACTGGCCGGTTGCGGCCTCGTACATGACGACGCCCAGCGAGTACAAGTCGCTCGCGGGTGTGAGCTTCTTGCCCTGCGCCTGCTCGGGGCTCACGTAGTGCGCTGTTCCGAGCACGGAGGAATCGGTCGTCATGCCGGGGCGGCCGGCCTGTGCGATGCCGAAGTCCATGACCTTCACATTGCCGTCGGCCTGGACCATGATGTTCGCGGACTTGATGTCGCGGTGGATGATGTCGTAGCCGTGCGCGACGGACAGGGCAGAGCACACCTGCGAGCCGATTTCGGCCACTTTGCGCGGGTGGATCTTGCCGCGCTGCTGGATGGCGGTCTTGAGGTCGGTGCCGCGGACGTACTCCATGACGATGTAGTACGAGTCGCGGTCTTTGCCCCAGTCGTAGATGTTGACGATGTAGGGGCTGCTCAGGTTGGCCGCCGCCTGGGCCTCCTGCCTGAACCGGGCCGCGAAGTTGGCGTCTGCAGCGTATTGCGGCAGCATGACCTTTACCGCGACCGTTCTTCCAAGCGTCGAATCGGTGGCTTTGAAAACCTCAGCCATTCCGCCCATGCCGATTTTCTCGGTAACCTGATACCGGTTTCCGAATGTCCGATTTGTCACGCTGCTACTCCTGTCGCTTACCCGATGTATGTTCTGCGTTTGCTCTGTGGTTACATCTATTGAGCAATTCTACCAATGTCGTGTTCCCCGTGTTCAACATTATCGATAAAAAACGAAATTGAACTCCTTGCCTTCACCTACAGGCCCCCGAGCCGCTCAAGCGCGGTCTTGAGGATGTCGTGCGCGAGCGGCGCCGCGACGCCGCCGCCGCTGTCGCCCTGCTCGACCAGAACCGCGATGGTCACGCTCTTGCCGCCTGCCGTGGCGGTGCCCACGAACCAGGCGTCGGATTTCTGCTTGTCGGTCTCGGCGGTGCCGGTCTTGCCGATGACGGTGGCTCCGTCGATGTTTGCTGCCGTGCCGCTGCCGTAGTCGACGACGCTCTTCAAGATCTCCTGCTCGCGCGCGGCGGTGGAGCTCGAGATGGCCTGGCCGAGGATGGAGGGCGCGGTCTGCGAGATGGTGGCGCCCGAAGACGACGAAACCTTGCTCACGATGTAGGGGTGCATGGCGACGCCTCCGTTGGAGATGGCGGCCATTGTGACGGCCATCTCGGTGACGGTGGTCTGCGGGCCGGCGGGGCTTGCGTGCTCGCCGACGGGCTGGCCGACGCCTGCCCACGCGGTCTCCCATTCGGTCATCTCGTTCGGGTCGGGCATGAGGGAGGTCTTCACGCTGAAGTCCTGCGCGAGGTTGGCGTCGTTGAAGCCGAACTTCTCGGAGTAGCTGACGAGCGTCTGCGAGCCGAGTTTGTCGGCGATCTGCGCGAACACCGTGTTGACGGAGTGCGCCGTCGCGTCTTCGACCGTGATGTCGCCAAAGGACTCGTTGTGGTAGTTGGTGATCTTGGCGTTGCCGATCTCTATCGAGCTGGGGGCGCGGTAGACGTCGGACGCGCTGACCGTGTCGGTGTCGAGTGCCGCGCCCAAGGTGACGACCTTGAACGTGGAGCCCGGCGCGTACAGCGACTGCGTCGCGCGGTTGACGAGCGCGCCGCTTTCGCCCGAGCCCTTCATGACGCTCGCGATGTCATTGACGTTGTAGGTGGGTGACGATGCCTGGGCGAGGACGGCGCCGGTGGCGGTGTCGAGCACGACGCAGGCGCCCGTCTTGCCGGACAGCGCCGACTCGGCGGCCTTCTGCACCTTCGAGTCGAGGGTCAGGGTGACGTCGTTGCCGTCGACCTTGGCGCCCGAGTAGTAGCGGATGGCGTCTTGGATCGACTCGAACTGCTCGTTGCCGGCGAGTGTCGCGCCCATGGTGGACTCGACACCTGCGCTGCCGTACTGCTGAGAGTTGTAGCCGACCGCCTGCGCCGCGAGCGAACCCTGCGGGTACACACGGGTGTAGGTGCCGTCGGGCTGCTCCTCGGATTTGGCCAGCACGACGTTGTCCGATGTCAGGATCGCACCGCGCTCCTGCTCCGAGATCTTTTGCAGCGTGTGGTTGTTGCCGCCCATGTTCTGGAGCTCGTCTGCCCTGAAGACCTGGATGTAGGTCAGGTTGGCGATGAGCAGGGCGAACAGGATGGCAAAGAAGGCGATGATGAAGGTGAGGCGGCGTCCGAGCGCGGTGCGGCCGAGAACGCCGGTGTTCTCGAGCCTGTTCCAGCGCGAGGTCGAGGTCATCTCGGTCTCGAGGCCGGTGCCCTCGTTGCCGGCGCACAAGAGCAGGCCGACGATGATGAAGCTCGACAGCAGCGACGAACCACCTTGGCTCATGAACGGCAAGGTCAAACCCGTGAGGGGGATGAACCCCGTCACGCCGCCGATGATGATGAACGCCTGGAAGCTGATGGACGTCGTCAGGCCAACGGCCGTGAAGGCTGCCATGTCGCTTTTCGCGCGGGCGGCGATGAGGAAGCCACGTACGGCGAAGAGCATGAACAAGATGATGGCGCCCGATGCGCCGAGCAGGCCCATCTCCTCGCCGATGGCGCTGAAGATGAAGTCGCTCGAGACCTCGGGGATGGTGGTGGGCATGCCGCGGCCGATGCCGACGCCAAACAGGCCACCGTCAGCCAGCGAGTAGAGGGACTGCACGAGCTGGTAGCCCGAACCGCCCGGATCGGCAAAGGGGTCGCGCCAGATGGCGATACGCGTCTGCACGTGGCTGAACACGTAGTAGAGGCCCGTGCCGCCGACCGCGACGAGCAAGACGCCGACGATGACGTAGAACACGCGCCCCGTGCAGGCGTAGAGCATGACAAGAAAGACGCCGAACAGCAGCAGTGCCGAGCCGAGGTCGCGCTCGAAGATGACGACGAGCAGGGCGATGACCCACATGACGAGCAGCGGCAGCAGCGCCCTGAAGTTGGGGTACTTGATGCCGATCCTGCTGCGGTTGAGCGTCGAGAGCAGCTCGCGGTTGTCTGCCAGGTAGGCGGCCAAGAACAAGACGATCAAGATCTTCGCGATCTCGCCCGGCTGGAAGGAGATGCCGGCGATGGACAGCCAGATGCGCGAGCCGTTGTACTCGGCGCCGATGAAGGGGAGGATCGGCAGGATGAGCAGGATGAGGCCGAACAGCAGGCACGTGTACTTCCAGCGGCCGATGCGCTCGATCGAGGGCACGAGGATGATGGTCGCGACCATGAGCGCGATGCCGGCGAACAGCCAGATGATCTGCTTGCCCGCTGTGTCGGGTGACAGGCGCAGGACAAAGCAGATGCCTATGCCGCACAGCAGGAAGGCGATGGGAAGCAGCGCCGGGTCGGCGTTGGGGGCAAACTTGCGCAGCGCGACATGCGCCACGAAAAAGCTCACGACCAGGCCGATCGGCACGGCAAACGAGTTGAACGTGAGCGTGGTGTTGGAGTTGACGAGCAGCATCAAGAACAGCAGCAGCAACACGGGCGCCGCCGCTATCAAGAGCCAGAGTTCTGTGGCGCGTCTGGACCTCAAGGGAATCTCCTACTGGGCATCCGACGTGCCCGCGTCGGACGTGGTCGCGCTGTCGGGTGCCGTGTTGGAATCGGTTGTCGTCGTAGGTGCGGCAGGAGTCGTGGTCCCCGCGATGGTCTTGCGGTAGTCCTCGATGGTCGACTGCGCCTCCTCGAGCGAGTTCACCGAGATGCCGTGCTCGAGACGGCTTGCGGTGGTGGGCGCGAGCTTGTTCGTGTCGATGTCGGTCTGCTCCTCGAGCCACGAGAACGACAGGCCGCCGATATTGCCCGGCAGGCCGCGGTAGATGCTCACGTGGTCGTTTTCGGAGATGAGGTAGTAGGAGTTCTGGGCATACGAGTAGAAGCCCGCGCAAGCGCCGACGATGATCGCCACGAACACGATGGCCCAGATGATGGGGGCCTTGCGTCCCTTTCGGCGCTTGCGTGCCGCGCTCTTCACGGCGTCGGCGGATGCCTCGGTGTCTACTTCGGGGGCCCCGACGACGATCTCGCGCGGGCGCATGGACGCCTTGGGCACGGGGGCGGCCACGTTGACGGTGTTGACCTTGGGGGCAACGTGCTCCTCATGCTCGATGGGGGCAAAGTCGGAAGTCGGCTCGGAATCGCCCGCCTCTTCGTCGCTTGCCAAAAGCGGCTCCACCACGACGACGGTGACGTTGTCCAGGCCGCCGGCGGCAAGTGCCTCGCGCACGAGCGCGTTGCACATCTCGTCGGGCAGGGGATGCTCGAGCATCGTCTCTTTGATGACGTCGTCGGTGATCATGCTCGACAGGCCGTCGGAGCACAGCATCAGCACGTCGCCCTTCTCCACGCGGAACGTGTAGATGTCGGGATCCATGTTTGCGTCGGAGCCGAGCGCACGCGTGATCACGGAGCGCTGTGGATGGTAGCGGGCTTCTTCCTCGGTGATGCGGCCCTGCTCGATGAGGTCTGCCACGAGCGAGTGGTCGCGCGTGACCTGCTTGAGCGACCCGTTGTGCAGCAGGTAGGCGCGCGAATCGCCCACCTGGGCGACGATTACCTCGTCATCGAAGACGAGGGCTGCGGTCATGGTCGTGCCCATGCCCGGGCGGCCGCGGCCGTCTTCGGCGCCTTTGAGCACGGCGGCGTTTGCCTGCCTGACGGCTTCTGCGAGCGCGTCGGCGTCGGGCGTATGCGGG
>CACZQA010000216.1 GCA_902783175.1 uncultured Coriobacteriaceae bacterium | reverse complement strand
ACCGATGCGGATTCCAACTCCGATTACGCGAAGCTGCAGGACAAGCTCACCGCCGACGGCTACAAGCAGTACTTCATCACGACGGTCGAGGCGACTCCGAACTTCGACGACACGATCAAGCTGATGAAGGACGCGGGTTACAAGAAGGCCGTCGTCCGCCCGCTCATGATCGTCGCCGGCGACCATGCCAACAACGACATGGCAGGCGAGGACGACCCCGATTCGCTCGTCTCGAAGTGCAAGGCGGCAGGCATTACCCCGACGCCGGTCATCGAGGGCCTGGGGCAGCTCATCGCGATCGACGAGCTGTTCGTCCAGCATACGCAGGCGGCAATCGACCAGCTCGGCAAATAACGCGTGGCGGGGCATACGTCCCGCACGTCAGACAGACAACAACGAGTGAAGGCAGAAGTTTTGAAGATGAAAAAGGTTCTTTGCGCCCTGTTCGCGGCAGTGCTCGCATGCGGTCTTCTCGCAGGCTGCGGCGCAAGCGGCAACGGAGGGTCCGGGTCGGGCTCTGATTCTGGAGCGACTGCATCCAAGGCGGCGCTCGAGGACGGCACCTACGATATCGAGGTCGAGACGGACTCCAGCATGGTCAACGTCGTCTACGCGAAGCTGAAAGTCGCGGATGGCAAGATGACCTGCACGATGGCCCTGCACGGCCAGGGCTTCAGCCGCCTGTTCGAGGGCACGGCAGACGAGGCGGCCAAGGCCGACGCATCGCAGATCGTCGACTACGTGGCCGATTCCGACGGGCTGTACACGTTCACGTTCCCCGTCGAGGCGCTCGACACCGAGACGCAGGTCGCGCTGTACGGCCAGCGCAGGGATACCTGGTACGATCACAAGCTCACGTTCAAATCCGAAGGCGCGAAGCCCGCAGACGAGGCGTCTGCCTCTACGCCGGCTAACGGCAGCTACCAGGTTGCCGTGACGCTTTCCGGCGGTTCGGGCCGCGCATCGGTCGACTCTCCCGCCACGCTCGTCGTGAACGGCGGCAAGATGACGGCGACCATCGTGTGGTCGAGCTCCAGCTACGACAAGATGGTCGTGGACGGTACCGAGTACAAGCCCACGAACACCTCGGGCAACTCCACCTTCGACATCCCCGTCTCCGCGCTCGACACTGACCTAGCGGTCAGCGCTGAGACCACGGCCATGAGCCAGCCTCACATGATCGACTACACGCTCAACTTCGATTCCAAGAGCCTGGCGGCCAAGTAATGGCGGCAACCTCTTACAGGGGGAGCGAGGCATCTGGGGCAAGTCCTGTGGGCTTGCCCCTTCGTTTCGCCCGCAAGGCACGCGCGGCCTGCATCGTGGCGGTCGTTGCCGCAATGGTCGCAGCGTTCACGGGTGCGTTTTCCCTCGCTGGCTGCGCGTCGCAGGATGGCGCGCAGCAGTCCAGCTTCCACAAGACCGATATCGGGACGGGCTGGAAGGTCACGGGCAGCCTCGACCTGCAGTACGCGACGCAGTTCACCGTCGACTACTTCGACGGTGGCTACAAGCTCGTGTGCCTGGGCGACAACACCCGCTACCTCGTCATCCCACAGGGAGGCGATGTGCCCGCAAACCTCAGCTCCGACGTGGTGCCGCTCAAACAGCCAATCGGCAACATCTACCTCGCGGCATCCGACTCGATGTGCCTGTTCGACGCACTCGACGCGCTCGACACCATCCGCGTCTCGGGCATCCAGCGCGACGATTGGCATATACCGTCGGCGCGCGATGCCATGGACTCCGGGCGCATCGTCTACGGCGGAAAGTACAACACGCCCGACTACGACCTGCTGCTGCGCGAGAACGTCAGCTTCGCCATAGAGTCCACGATGATCAACCACGTTCCCGACGTGCGCGAGAAGCTCGAGGACCTGGGCATACCCGTCATGAGCGAGCGCTCGAGCTACGAGGAGTCCCCGCTTGGCCGCACCGAGTGGGTCAAGCTCTACGGCGTGCTCCTCGACAAGGAGCAGCAGGCAGACCAGCTCTTCGCAGAGCAGGTGGCACAGGTCAAGGCAATCGACAACACGCAGACGGGCAAGTCCGTCGCCTTCTTCTACATCAACTCCAACGGCGCGGCCGTCGTGCGCAAGCCGGGAGACTACGTCTCGCAGATGATCGGCCTCGCGGGCGGCAGCTACGTGTTCGACAGCCTTGCGGACGACAGCACGTCGCGCTCGACCGTGACCATGGAGATGGAGAAGTTCTACACCGAGGCAAAAGACGCCGACGTCATCGTCTACAACGCGACCATCGACGGCGGCGTGAGCTCCGTCGACGAGCTCGTTGCCAAGAACAGCCTGCTCGCCAACTTCAAGGCGGTGCGCGAGGGCAACGTCTGGACCACCGACCAGGACATGTACCAGCAGATGATGAACACGGGCGCCATCATCTCCGATTTGCACCGCGTGCTGACCGAGCCCGATGCCACGCAGCTCACCTATCTGAAGAGGCTGGGGTAGGCGCATGGCTGCTCCTGTGGAAACGCAACGCACGCGCAGGCGCCGCGTCGTCGCGGTGTACGTCTCGCTCGCCATCGCGCTCGTCGTGTTCCTCGTGCTCAACGCCTGCATCGGCAGCACGATGCTCGCGCCGGCAGACCTTGCCGGAGCACTGTTCGGCGGCGCCACCGGCAATCCGACGGCCGCGCAGATCGTCTGGGACATCCGCCTGCCGCGCCTGATCGCGGCAGTGCTACTCGGCGGCGCGCTCGCGCTGGCGGGCTTTCTGCTGCAGACCTTCTTCAACAACCCGATCGCGGGCCCCTACATCCTCGGCATCTCGTCGGGAGCCAAGTTCGTCGTCGCGCTCGTCATGATCTTCGTCGTGGGGTCGTCGGCGCAGATGACCTCGTGGATGCTCGTGCTTTCGGCATTCGTGGGCTCGACGATCGCCATGGTGTTCGTGCTGCTCGTCTCGCGCCGCATCAACTCGATGGCCATGCTCATCGTCGCGGGCGTCATGATCGGCTACATCGCCTCGGCGGGCACGGACTTCCTCGTCACGTTTGCCTCCGACCAAAACATCGTGAACCTGCGCAATTGGTCGCTCGGCAGCTTCTCGGGCATGAACTGGGCGAACATCGCCGGCATGACGCCGGTCGTCATCGTCGCCTCGGTGGCGACGTTTCTGCTCTCCAAGCCCATCGGCGCGTTTCAGCTGGGAGAGAACTACGCGCAGTCCATGGGCGTGAACATCCGCGCGTTCCGCATCGTGCTCGTCGTGCTCTCGAGCCTGCTGGCGGCGGTCGTCACGGCGTTTGCCGGGCCGATCAGCTTCGTGGGCATCGCGGTGCCGCACCTCGTGAAGCGCTTCCTCGGAACCTCCAAGCCGCTCATCGTGATCCCCGCGGCGTTTTTGGGCGGCGGCATCTTCTGCCTGTTCTGCGATCTCATCGCGCGCTGCGCCTTCGCGCCGACCGAGGTTTCGATCAGCGCCGTCACCGCCATCTTCGGAGCGCCGGTGGTCATCGCCATCCTGCTCAAGCGCAAGAGGGGGCGGTAGCGCATGGAGGCACGCGGCCTTTCCTGCGCGGGGCTTTCCGTCGGCTACGACGGCTCGGAGCTCATCGCGCAGATCGAGCTCGAGGTGAGGCCGGGACGCATCGTCACGCTCATCGGCCCCAACGGCGCGGGCAAATCGACGATCCTGAAGACGCTCGCGGGGTATCTCGAGCCGATTTCGGGCGCCGCGTACGTGTCGGGAAAGCCCCTGGGGGAGCTTTCGAGCCACGAGCGCGCGCTCGAGATGTCGGTGATGCTCACCGAGCGCCTCAGCACCGAGCTTCTGACCTGCGCGGACATCGTCGAGGCGGGGCGCTACCCTCATACGGGGCGCCTGGGCGTGCTCGACGATGCGGACCGGGCGGTCGTGGACGAGGCGATGCGCCTCGTGGCGGTTCAGGACCTCGCAGATCACGACTTCATGCACGTGAGCGACGGGCAGCGCCAGCGCGTGCTGCTCGCGCGTGCCGTCTGCCAGGAACCCTCCGTGCTCGTCTTGGACGAGCCGACGTCCTACCTGGATATCAAGTACCAGATCGACCTGCTGCAGATCCTACGCAAGCTCGCACGGGAAAAGCAGGTGGCCATCGTGATGTCGCTTCACGAGCTGCAGCTCGCGCGCATCGTGTCCGACGAGGTCGTCTGCATCAAGGGGCCGCGCGTGTTCGCGAGCGGCACTCCCGACGAGATATTCGTCCCCGAGGTCATCGACGAGCTCTACGACTTGCCCGCGGGGTGCTACGACCCGGCGACGGGCGCGGTCTCCATCTCCGAGACGCGGATGTAGGTGAGCCGCCATGCACAAGCTCGAGCGCTACATAAACGTGGGCACCAGGCAGATGCGCTGCGGCTACACGACGGGCACCTGCGCGGCGGGTGCCACGCGTGCGGCTGCCGAGGCGCTGCTTGCGGGCACGTTTCCCGCGAGCGTGGTCGTCGAGACCCCTGCCGGCATCGACGTTGCGCTCGACATCGAGCAACCCGAGAAAGACGGGGGCTGGGCATGCTGCGCGGTGCGCAAAGACGGCGGCGACGATCCCGATGTCACGGACGGCGCGCTCGTATTCTCCAAGGTCAGCCTGTCCGAGCAGCCCGGCGTGCGCATCGACGGCGGCGTGGGCGTGGGCCGCGTCACGCGCCCGGGGCTGGACCAGCCCATCGGGGCGGCGGCCATCAACTCGGT
>CACZQA010000215.1 GCA_902783175.1 uncultured Coriobacteriaceae bacterium | reverse complement strand
GGCACGCCCGAGAAGCTGCCGTTGACCGAGGACATGCCCAAGGGCGAGGTGACCAACCCCTACGGCCGCACGAAGTCCATCATCGAGGACATCCTCACCGACGTGCAGTTCGCGTATCCGGACATGAACGTCGTGCTGCTGCGCTACTTCAACCCCATCGGGGCGCACAAGTCCGGGACCATGGGCGAGGACCCGACGGGCATCCCCAACAACCTCATGCCCTACATCACGCAGGTGGCTGTCGGCAAGTTGGACAAGCTCGGCGTCTTCGGCGACGACTACGACACGCCTGACGGCTCCGGCGTGCGCGACTACATCCATGTCATGGACCTCGCGAGCGGGCATGTCGCCGCACTCAAGGCGCTCAAGCCCGAAGGCGGGCTGTCCATCTACAACCTGGGCACGGGCAAGGGCACGAGCGTGCTCGAGCTGGTGCACGCATTTGTTGAGGCGACGGGCATCGACGTCCCCTACGAGATCAAGCCGCGCCGTGCGGGCGACATCGCGGCGTGCTACGCCGACTGCTCCAAGGCAGAGCGCGAGCTCGGGTGGACGGCACGCTACGACATCAAGGACATGTGCGAGGACTCCTGGCGCTGGCAGCGCATGAATCCCAACGGCTACCGCTCTTGACCCTCGTGACCCCCTCGCCTGCGAGGGCGGTAGTGCCAATCAAACGGCTGTGAAACGGTTTACCGTCGCACAGCCGTTTTTTCTTTAGAATCGCAAGCCATGACCAGACTGCTTGCAACATATTTCCGACGCTTCCTGCCGCTGCTCCTGCTCTCGTTTCTGCTGACGGTGGCACGCGTCGTCTGCGAGCTGGAGATTCCCAACTACATGAGCGATATCGTCGACACGGGCATCGTCAACGGCGATATCCCGTTCGTGCTCCAGACCGGCCTGCTCATGGTGCTGTGGGCGCTCGGCGCGATGGCCGCCGACCTGCTCAACTCGCTTGCCGCCTCCCGTTCGAGCATGGGGCTGGGCCGCGAGCTGCGCAGCGCGCTCTATCGCCGCGTGAGCGCGTTCAGCCTGCCCGAGATGGACGAGATCGGCACCTCGTCGCTCATCACCCGCACGACCAACGACGTGCAGCAGCTCGAGCGCTTCGTGCAGATGGGGATGACGATCGCAATGATGTCGCCGATCATGCTCGTGGGCGCGGCCGTCGCGGCATGGCGCATGAACGGCGAGCTTTCCATGGTGGTGTTCGCCGCCATACCCGTGCTTCTGCTGCTTGCCTTCGTCGTCATCCGCTGGGTGCTGCCGCTGCTGCGCTCGCTGCAGGCGCGCATCGACAATCTGAACCGCGTCACGCGCGAGGGGCTGACTGGCATCCGCGTCATTCGCGCGTACCGCCGCGAGGCGTACGAGGAGGCGCGCTTCTCCAGGGCAAACAAGGACCTGGCGGACACGAACATCGCCGTCGCGCGCCGCATGATGGCGCTCATGCCCGCAATCTCGCTCATCCTGAACATCGCGATGGTGCTCATCGTGTGGCTCGGCGCGCAGCTCATCGATGCCGGCTCGTTCCAGGTCGGCGACCTGATGGCGATCATCCAGTACGCGATGCAGGTCCTGTTCTCGGTCATGATGCTCTCGGTCATCTTCATGATGTGGCCGCGTGCCTCCGCGGCGGGCGAGCGCATCTGGGAGGTCGTCTCGAAAGAGCCGAGCATCGTGGACGCCGAGCAGCCGGCGGAAGTCTCGGCGGAGATGCTCGCTAGTCCCCACGAGGTGCGCTTCGAGCATGTGGGCTTTCGGTTTCCCGGCGCCGAGGTCGCAACGCTGTGCGACATCTCGTTCACGCTCGAGCCGGGCAAGACCTATGCGCTCATCGGCTCGACGGGCTCGGGCAAATCGACCGTCGTCAACCTGCTCGAGCGCTTCTACGACCCGACGAGCGGGCGCATCACCATCGACGGCATCGACATTTCGCAGATGCGCCAAGACGATCTGCGCGCGCTGATCTCCTACGTCCCGCAGAAGACGACGCTGTTCACGGGCACGATCGCCGACAACATCCGCTACGGCAACGCCTCGGCAAGCGACGACGACGTCGTGCGCGCGGCAAAGGACGCCGCTGCCTACGACTTCATCATGGAAAAGGAGGACGGCTTCGACACGCAGGTCACGCAGGCGGGCGGCGGGCTTTCGGGCGGCCAGAAGCAGCGCGTGTCCATTGCGCGCGCCATGGCGAAGCGCTCGGGGCTGTTCGTCTTCGACGACTCGTTCTCCGCACTCGACTTCAAGACCGATGCCGCCGTCCGTGCCAACATCTCGCGTGCGACCCAGGGCGCGACCGTGCTCATCGTGGCACAGCGCGTGGCGGCCGCCATGGACGCCGACGAGGTCATCGTGCTCGACAACGGGCACGTCGACTCGATCGGCACGCACCTGGAGCTGCTCGACGCAAGCGAGGTCTACCGCGAGATTGTCGCCTCCCAGATCACTGAAGAGGAGGCGAGGTAGATGGCAGCATCCGAAGGAAAGGACGCGCGCGCCGCACGCCGCCCCGGCAGGCCCGGGCACGGCTTTCACGGGCGCAACCTCTCGGCGCCGGTCGAGAAGGCGAAGGACGTGCGCGGCACGCTGCGGCGTCTGTTCGCGTACCTGCGCCCCGAGCTCCCCAAGATC
>CACZQA010000214.1 GCA_902783175.1 uncultured Coriobacteriaceae bacterium | reverse complement strand
GCACGGGCAGGCCGAGCGTGGCCGACATCAGAAGCGCCGCAGAGCTCATGTCCGAGAAGTACGATGGCACCATGCCCGTCATCATCATCGACTACCTCCAGCTCCTCGCCAACGACTCCGACGAGGTCGGGCGCCTTATGCTCCTCAAGAACACGCTCGGCTTGCGGCAGCTCGCGCGCGACCTGCGCACTCCGGTGCTCGCCGTCTCGTCGGTGAAGCCCGGTGTCGAGGCCGATGACGTGGAGATGCTGAGCTTTGCCAACGCAGAGATCATGGCGGACATCTCGGACGTGATCATCGCGCTCGAGCGCTCCAAGCGCCCCGAGTCCCTCGAAAACGGGCTTGTCTGCTACCACTGCGGCATGCAGGTGCTCAAAAACCGCACGGGCAGGATCACCGCGCACGCGAAGGAGTTGCCGCTGTCCTACTTCCCGCAGGTCTCGACATTTGCCGAGGCGACGCTTCCGCCCGAGCACGGTTCGTTTGGCTTCTACGATGCGCGCTAGCTTCGCGTTCGGCGTGCTCTGCGCGGTGGTGGGCGCGGCGTTGTGGGGCTTTTCCGGCGCGTGCGCCCAGTTCCTGTTCGCGCACTACGAGATATCGGCGCTGTTCATCACGGTCGTGCGCATGCTCGGTGCGGGGGTGCTGTTCGGCATCGTCCTTTTGACCCGGTGGCGCCACGAGCTCACGCGCCTGCTCGCAGACCGCAGCTCCCTCGCGCGCCTGGCCGTGTTCGGCAGCTTCGGGCTGTTCCTCGACCAGTTCGCCTACATCATGACGATCGATTTCACGAGCGCCGGCACCGCGACGGTCCTGCAGGGGCTGAACATGGTCTTCGTCGTTGCGGCGACCTGCCTCATCGTGAGGCGTCGTCCGCATGGACGCGAGGTGGCAGGCGTCGTCTGCGCCCTTGCGGCGACGGTGCTCATCGCGACGGGCGGCGACCTTGGGAGCCTGCGCATGCCCGCTCCGGGACTTGTCTGGGGCATCGTCAACGCCGCCGCGGTCGCGTTCTACGTCATGTACCCGCAGCGCCTGTTCGAGCAGTGGGGCAGCGTTGCGGTCACGGGGCTCGGCATGCTCTTCGGCGGGATGGTAGCGCTCGTGGTCTTTCTGGCCCAGGGGGTGGGCGCCTGCCCCGCGGGCGCGCCCGCGGGGCAGGCGCTTTCCATCCCGGCACTCGATGCGCCCGGCGTGCTCGCCCTGCTCGGTATCGTGGTCGTCGGAACGTTCGGTGCGTTCGGGCTCTACCTGTACGGCGTGTCGGTCGTGGGCAGCGTGCGCGGAAGCCTCATCGGGGCAGTCGAGCCGGTGAGCGCCATGCTGTGCTCGTGCCTGTGGCTTGCTACCCCCTTTGGCGGCGCCGACTGGGCGGGGCTTGTCCTCATGATCGCCACGATCGCGCTCGTGTCGGTACGCCCCAAGACCTCGGAGACGCGACTATGACGTCTGCCTGCAAAGTCGACCGGGCACTTGTGCTGCACCTTCTGGGCTGCACGGGCGCGAGCCTGGGCTCTGGGCTCGACGAGCGCCTTGACGCTGCCGTCGAGCGCTGCGAGCGCATCGCGCAGCCCAAGAGCGCCTGGCGCCTGTTCAAGACGCGCGCGTCACGGGATTGCATCGAGGTCGTTGGCACCTCGCCTGCGCTTGCGGGCTCAAGAGCATGCGAACAGCTTGCCGGCAGCCGAGGGGTCGCGCTTCTGGCCTGCACGCTGGGAGATGCCTTCGATCGTGAACAGGGCGATGCTGCGCAGCTGGCCGTGCTCGACCAGCTCATGCTCGATGCCGCCGCATCGTCGCTTGTGCAGGTCCTCGCGCGCTCGTGCCGCGCGGAAATCGCACGTGCGGCAACAACGCGGGGCCTGTTCGCGGGGGCGTTCCTCGAGCCTGGATGCTCCGGTATCCCCCTCGACGTCCAGCCTGGCCTGCTGCGTGCGCTCGACGCCCAACGCGTGCTTGGCGTGAGCTGCACGGCATACGGCAACATGGTACCGTCCAAGAGCCTCACGGCGATTGTGGGGCTGTTCGACGAGGAGCATGCCGATAATAGCGGCTGCGAGAACTGCTCGTTTTCCACATATTGCGAGTTGAAGAAGAGGGGCGTTTCATGTACCCAGTGACAGAGCACACCATCGAGGTCGCGGCATCGCGGCAGCTGCGGGTCAAAGACGAGTGCCTGGCCCGCGTGCTGGCAGGCGAGGAGTTTCTCCTGTTTGACGGGGCCATGGGGACGATGCTCCAGCGTAGCAGCTCCCTCAAGGCAGGCGAGCTGCCGGAGCTGCTCTGCTTGACAGAGCCTGACGCGGTCACGGCCGTCCACCGCGCGTACGTCGAGGCGGGGAGCATGGCCGTCACGACCAACACCTTCGGCGCCAACGCGCGCAAGCTCGGTGGCAAGGCGCGCGTGCAGGATATCTTCGATGCGGCCATCGGCTGTGCACGCCAGAGCGGAGCACGCTACGTCGCCGCCGACATCGGCCCGCTCGGCGCCTTGCTCGAGCCCATGGGAACGCTCTCGTTCTCGGATGCCTACGACCTGTTCGCCGAGCAGGTGCGCGCGGCGGATACCGCCGGCGCTGACCTCATCATCATCGAGACCATGACCGACCTGCTCGAGGCCAAGGCCGCCGTGCTCGCCGCCAAGGAGAACAGCGCCCTTCCCGTGTTCGCGACGATGACCTTCGAGGAGAGCGGCAAGTCGTTTCTCGGCGCGGCGCCAGACGCCGTCGCCCGCACGCTCGAGGCGCTGTCGGTTGATGCGCTCGGCATCAACTGCTCGCTGGGTCCCACCACGTTGCGCCCGATTCTCCAGCAGATGCTCGAAGTCACGTCGTGCCCGGTCATCGTGCAGGCGAATGCCGGGCTTCCGCAGGTCGTCGGTGGAGTCACCACGTATCCCGTGGGACCAGAGGAGTACTGCGCCGCCGTCTCGCAGATGATCAAGGACGGCGCGGGCATCGTCGGCGGCTGCTGTGGCACGTCACCAGATCATATCCGTGGGCTGGCACGGCTCATCGCAGGAGACAAGCCCCGCAAGCGCTCGCATCGCCGACTGACCTCGCTGACGAGCGCGCGCGAGTGCGTGGAGCTCGACGGCAACGGCTTTGCCGTCGTCGGCGAGCGCATCAACCCCACGGGGCGTCCCGACTTGAAAGACGCGCTGCTCGATGAGGAATACGACGACATCGTCGACGAGGCGCTGTCCCAGGTGCAGGCAGGGGCGGCGCTGCTCGACGTCAATGCCAGCCTGCCGGAGCTCGACGAGCCCGAAGTGCTCGCAGAGCTCGTGAAGCAGATCCAGGAAGTGTGCAGCGTCCCGCTCCAGATCGATTCCGACAACCCCGCCGCCCTCGAGGCGGCTGTGCGCTCCTATAACGGCAAGCCCCTGATCAACTCGGTCAACGGCACGAAGGAAAGCCTCGAGGCCATCTTGCCCCTGGCGCGCCATTACGGCTGCGCCGTCATCGGGCTTACCCTCGACGAGCGCGGCGTCCCCTCCACGGCACGCGAGCGACTCGAGATTGCGCGCAAGATCGTCGAGGCGGCATCTGCGTACGGCATCCCGCGCGAGGACGTCATCATCGACTGCGTGGTGACCTCGGCGGCAACCGACCAGCACGCGGTCTCCGAGATCTTGCAGGCGGTGTTTCTCGTCAAGCGCGAGCTCGGCGTGAAAACCGCGCTCGGCATCTCCAACATCAGCTTCGGGCTGCCCGCGCGCAAGCTCGTCAACGCAACGTTTCTCTCCGCTGCGCTCGCCTGCGGGCTCGACCTGCCCATCGTCGACCCCCAGGATGCTCGCTGCAAAGAGGTGCTCGACACTTGGCGTGTCTTTAATGCCCAAGATGCCGGCGCCCACGTGTTCGTCGGCGCCCATGCCGCAGGCGGCGACTCGCATACGGCGCTTGCCCCGTGCGATGAGCCTGCCGAAGCGCCTTCCAGCCCCGCCCCCTCCCGGGAAACGGCGGGAACCTCGCGCCTGCACGCGCTCGTGGTGGAAGGCAACAAGCACCCCGTCGCCGACGAGGTCGCCGCACTGCTCGAATTCGTCGATGCGATGGAAGTCGTAAACGGTCACCTCATCCCCGCTCTAGACGAGGTGGGCGAGCTCTTCGAGAGCGGCCGGTACTTTCTGCCGCAGCTCATCGCCTCTGCTGAGGCTGCGAAGGAAGGCTTCGAAGCCGTCAGGTCTGCGGTGGGCTCTCTCGAGCACATGAGGGGCCCCATCGTGCTCGCGACGGTGCGGGGCGATATACACGACATCGGCAAGAACATCGTCGCGATGCTGCTCGAGAACTACGGCTACCGCATCATCGACCTCGGCCGTGACGTCGACCCGCAGGCGGTGGTCGATGCGGTCAACGCCTCCGACGCCAAGCTCGTGGGGCTTTCCGCGCTCATGACCACGACGATGGAGAGCATGAAGCTGACCATCGATGAAATCCGCAGCCAGTGCCCGCAAGGTGTCAAGGTCATGGTAGGCGGTGCGGTCCTTAACGAGGAATACGCCCAGATGGTTGGCGCCGACTACTACGCCAAAGACGCGATGGAAAGCGCCCGCATCGCCTCCGAGGTCTGCGGCTGATCAGTAGATGTCGGGGCGTCGGTGCCCGAAGATGGGCATGTTCTCGCGTAGGGGCTCGAGCGATTCGGTATCCAGCTCGCAGGTGTAGAGTCCCTCGTCGCCGCTTCCCTCGACAAGCAGGCTTCCGTCGGGGGCAGCCACGAGGCTCGACCCGATGTAGCCGTCGTCTGCCCGGCACACGCCCACGACGAACAGCTCGTTTTCGATGGCGCGCGCTGCGAGCAGCGTCTCCCATTGACGCTTCTTGCCCGCGCCGTCCACCCACGCGGCAGGATAGACGAGGATCTCTGCCCCCTCGATGGCCTGGCGGCGCGCGAGCTCGGGGAAGCGCAGGTCGTAGCAGATGGCGATGCCGAGCTTGCCGAAGGGGGTGTCGATGGGCCGAAAGATCACGTCTCCCGCCGACATGCGGCCAGACTCGCGGTGGGGGCCGGCATCGAACAGGTGCACCTTGCGGTACGTGCCACGCACGCAGCCCCCGTCATCGACGACCACGGCGGTGTTGAAGGGCTTGAGCGAATCGGGGTTCTTCTCGTTGACGGTGTAGACCATCCACAGCCCGGCGCGTCGTGCGATATCGTTCACCGCGCTCGCAAACGGCCCGTCGAGTGGCTGCGCCTCGGCCTCGAACTGTCCCAATGCAAGCTCGTAGCGCGTCATGAGCGATTCGGGAAAGACGAGCAAATCGACGCCTCGCCGCTTGGCATTAAACGCCCAGCGCTCCACGAGGCCAACCACGTCCCCGTCATCTGGATGGCAAGTCTGCGCGAGTCCGATCGTGACCTTCATGGCGGCGCCCCCTCCCACGGGTGCAAGTTATGTCTCAAGTTTACTGCGAGTACTGATACAATTCTTCCCTGTGTTATGCGGAAATTCGCGTGAGAGGCGCGTTTACCCTGTACGAGGAGGATACATTGCAGGTTGTGAGCAAGGTCCGCGAGGACGACGGCGAGGATATCGAAATCGTCTTGACGATGGAGGCGACCCCCGAAGAGGTCGATGAGCATATCAAGAGCTACTTCAAGGAGCTGGGGCAGCACGACTATCCGGGCTTTCGCAAGGGCAAGGCGCCGCGCAAGGTGCTCGAGGAGTCGGTCGGCGGCCACGTCGCCGCATATGGCCAGGTCGCAGAGCACCTCATCAACGACCTCGCCTTCGACGCCATCGACGCCTACGACGTCATCTACATCAAGCAGCCTGACTTCAACGTGACCGAGATCCCCGAGGCGGGCAAGAAGTTCACGTTCACCGTCTCCGGCGTCATCGTCCCCGAGATCAAGCTCACGAGCTACGACGCCGTCGACATCGAGATGCCCCCCGAAGAGGCGACCGACTCCGAGGTCGAAAAGCACGTGCAGGAGCTGCGCGACTTCTACTACACCTATGACGACGTCGCGGACCGTGCAATCGAGAAGGGCGATGCCGTCACCGTCGAGCTCACGCTCACGAAGGAAAACGGCGACCCTGTCCTCGGCTTCGACGACGCGGAGCGCATGATCGAGATCGGCGGCACCTCGATGCCCCCCGAGTTCTCCGAAGCGCTCATGGGCAAGAACATCGGAGATGTCGTCGAGTTCGACTTCGAGAACACGAACCCCGACGAGTACGTCTTCTTAGGCGAGGGCCACGTGCATGCCAAGGCGACGGTCAAGAAGATCCGCGTCAAGGTGCTGCCCGAGCTCAACGACGAGTTCGCCGTCCGCGTGGGTGCGGAAAACGTCGAGGAGCTCTACAAGTCCGTCCGCGTGACCATCAACTACCAGAAAAAGCAGCAGCTGCCGCACCTTCTGGAGGACCGCGTCCTCGAGGCCCTCACGAAGCGCATCGAAGGCGAGCTGCCGCAGACCTACGTCGACGTCATGTACGACGAGGTGCAAGGCGAGTTCTTCAAGAAGCTCCAGGACGACAAGGTCTCGCTCGAGGAGTTCGTCACGAGCCGCAAGATGCAGTCCGGCGACTTCAAGAAGGCCATGACCGAGCAGGCGCAGAGCCGCGCGGCCCACGACCTCGCGCTCGACGCCATCTTCCGCGAGCATTGCGACGAGGTCACGGACGAGGACATCAACGAGGCGCTCAAAGACGCCGACGACCCCGAGGCAGCCCTCAAGTCCTGGCAGGAGTCGGGCCATATGGCCGATCTGCGCCAGGCCGTGCGCCGCGCCAAGGCGACGCAGTGGCTCATGGACACCGCAAACGTGACGGAGGTCGAGGAAGACTAGGCCCTCGCTCGTTCAAGCGCGAAACGCAGGCGGACCCGGCCGATGACTCGGCCGGGTCCGCCTGTATCGTTGTCTGTATCGCGTGCGATGGGGGAGTGCCGCCAGTAATGCGGGGGCAGGCTAGCGTCCGGCCTTGATGTCGGCCATCATCTCCTTGACCTCTGCATCGTTGATACCGTACAGGTTCTTGAGCTTCGTGTATTCCGTGTTGAGCTTCGAGTACCTGACGCCGAGCTCTCCCAGCAGCACGGCGAGGACGAGGAAAAACGCGAACACGAGGATAGACCTGACTTGGCTTCCCACTGCAATCGGGTTGAAGAAGTAGATGACGCAGATCGCGATGGCCACGGCGGTCGCGACGATGAGCTTGATTCCCTGTTTGTTGCGGTCGATGCGAACGCTCGCTGCCTCGCGCACGCGCTTGCGCGGCGCAGCCTTCTGGTGCTTTGACACGAGATTGTCCCCCTTGTGACGTCGCAGCTTCCCTGCTCGGCGAGAACTGGTGGCTAGATGCTTCGACGAGTTTACTAGATTTCAACAAGGGGTAGTGTTTGATAAGAAAAATTTGACAATATCAAGTGGTGCAATTCTTGTTTCTCTACGCTATAGTCCCCCTGTAACCACTCTGGTACTGCTGAGCGCAGCAGGTGGGCGGGTTCGTGCTTTTGGTCTTTGGATGACCGTGTCTGGAATCGCATCGCTATCCGTCTGCTACTCGTCTCGGCCGATGTGCTTCACATCAGGTGCTGGGGAGTAGAACCCAATCGCTTTGAAATCATGGAATATTTGTGGATAAATTCCCTTGTGTCCCGTGCTGCGATAGGCGAGAATTGCGGTAACAGCAATTTGCTGGGTCTACGTGTGCGGTGAAACCGACAACTTGTTTTTCGACGGCCGTGCATTTGGTTCCAGCAGCGTGTTATCGCAGGTTGCTGGGTTCGGACGCGTAATCAGGGGCCTGCTGCTGGGGAGCAGCGACAAGCCTTTGGCCACACGTTCGGAATGTTCGTTTCTTATGGTGGTTGTAGCTGTTATTGGGTTTTGGATCGCAGCACTAGTTTGGCAAAAGCGAGGTTGTCCCGTGTCTGGAAAACGAAAAGTCGTTCTTGGTGAGGTTACCGAGGAAGACTTGGGGGGTCTCCCGCTTAAAGAGCTCAAGTGCCGCGCCTGTAGTGGCTACGGTAACTGCGGGTATCGCATGTACCGCCTCCACGAAGGCAAGCCTGTGGCTATTTGCCAAATGCGCAAAAAAGAACTGCTGGGAGAAAAAGCCGAATAATGAGGGGTGCCGTTCGGGCTGGGGAGCCAGGCGGCTTTTTCCGAGTGCTTCAAGCATCGTAAGAAAGCGCGTGAATCGCGTGTTCGTATCAGTTCGCTCGTTAGCATGCAAAGTGCTACATCCTAAAGGAGGGATTCAATGAGCGAAGGAAAGTTTGCCGATGGCAAAGAGTACACCGTCTCCGAGGTTATCGACTCTTTCGGCATCAACGGCCACACCTGGCTGATGTTCGTTCTGCTTGGCCTGGCCAACATCTTCGATGGCTATGATTTCATGGTCGTCAACTCCACCAACACCTACCTCGCCGCTTCCTTCGGTGTCGAGGGCGCAGCAATGGGCTCTCTGACCACGTGGGGCCTGCTCGGCATGGTTCTTGGTGGCGCATGCGGCGGTATCCTCTCCGACAAGATCGGTCGTAAGAAGATGCTCGTCATCGCATGCCTGTTCTACGGCGTCTTCACCCTGCCGCAGGCGTTCTCGATGAGCGTTCCGTTCTTCGCAGCGTTCCGTCTGATCGCCGGCTTTGGCGTTGGCTCCTGCATCCCGGTTGTTACCACCGTCTTCTCCGAGACGATGCCGTCCAAGAACCGTGGCGTCTTCGTCACCTTCGGTATGGCATTCATGGTTGCTGGCTGGGTTATCGCTGGCCTGGTCGCTAACCCGATCTGCAGCACGACGACCCCCATCATCCCTGGTTTCACCGAGCCGCTGACCATTCCTGGCAAGAACGGCGCCGCAGACCTGCATACCTATGCAAACTGGCGTATCTGCTACCTGATCGGTGCGCTGCCCGTCATCTACGGCATCATCCTGATCTTCGTTATGCATGAGACCCCGCACTGGTATGCAAACAACGGCATGAAGGATAAGGCCGCTGAGGCTCTGGCTGGTATCGAGATGAGGACCACTCATCATCAGCATGAGTACGATCCTGCTCTCATGATCGTTCCGCCGAAGCCTGAGAAGACCTCCGTCAACGTTCTGTTCTCCCATAAGTACATTGTCGCCACCGCGGCAATCTGGACGACCTACTTCGTTGGTCAGTTCTGCGTCTATGGTATGAACGCTTGGATTCCGACTTGGTTCCAGGGCGTTGGCTACTCCAAGGCTGACTCCGTCAACCTCCAGACTTGGAACAACTTCGCTGCTATCCTGTCTAACGTCACCGTCGGTTTCGTCTCCGACAAGATCGGCCGCAAGAAGAACCTCGCTGGCTCCTGGATCTTCTGCATCATCGCTATTGTCCTGTGCTCCATCTTCGTTGCACCGAACAATATCGTGCTCTGCACGATCCTCATGCTGCTCTTCGGTTTCGCCCTGAACTACGCAATCACCGCTGTTCAGCCGCTGATGCCCGAGAGCTATCCGACCGAGCTGCGTAACACCGGCGTCGCATGGTGCCAGGCATTCGCACGTTTCGGCGGTTCTGCTTCTTCCATCGTCCTGGGCGCAATCGCTTCTATGGCCGCCTTCCAGGTCAACGGTGCTACCAACTGGAGCGCTGTCGTGCTTGTCCTGTGCGTACCGTTCGCACTTGGCTTCATCTGCACGCTCCTGTTCGTCACCGAGACTGGTGGCAAGACCATGGACGAGCTTGCTGCTGCCGAGACGGGTGGCGACAAGAACGACACGGGCATGGTTCCGTTCATCGTCATGGTGTTCATCATCGCCTTCCTGGCTGTTCTCTGCATCGTTTGCCCGCTGGCAATCCAGGGTTGGTCCAAGCTCCCTGTTGCTCTGCCTCTCATGGCTACTGGCCTGCTGCTTCCGTTCCTGTACTTCTTCATCTTCGGTGGTATGCAGCTTGCAAGGAACAAGGCCGCCAAGTAGGTCTAGCGCCTGCAAGATAGCCTGCTCCTAGAGCACTGGCCCCCGCGAGTCTTCTCGGCTCGCGGGGGCTTCTTTTTATGACGTGTCTTCACGCCTTGCCCGTGCGGCCGTTTCCGACAGCTGCCGCCGCTGTCGAAGGCGCGGGGTGTATTCAAATCAAAAACGATGGGGCCCCGATTTCTCGGGGCCCCATCGTGTTCTTGCTCTGTGCTCAGGGCTTACTTGGTCAGCTCTGGATTGCTCTGGATATCCTCGTAGGAGTATCCGGGCTCGAGGAAATAGCGCTTGAGACGCTTGTACCATTTCGTGCCGTCGGGATAGGGCTCACCGCAGCTCAAACCCTTCCACTGCTCTTTTATGAGGATGGCGATGATCGCGCCTGCTGCCGGCCTGAGCTTGGAGACGTCTTTTACCTTGACCTCATAGCACTTGCCCTTGTCGGGGAGCTTCACGGTCGTGAGGAGCATGTCCTTCTTGCCCGTGTTCTCGTTTTCGAAGTTGCAGTGCCCGTTAGAAGGCGAGCCGTGCATTTGCCACAGCATCCCCTCGATAAAATAGTGCTCGAAGATCGTGTGCGTTTTCAGCATGTAGGTATAACGCTCTACGCGCACGTCATAGTGCAGGGCCTTGTTGTCCGGCTTGATGCGGATGCTCTCGCCGCCAGTGTGGCTGAACATCTTGACTTGTGATTTCTCGGACTCCCAGTCGCTCGTGACGTGCATGAACAGCTCGCCGTCGTCGTACCACATGTCAAAATCCTGTTTGTTTTCGACTGCTTGCTGTACCGCATCGACGGGAAAGTAGAACTTCTTGAAGGCCATGCAAACTCCTCTTTGAGCCTCTTGACACAGTGTCGCACGATTATACCGCAACGCGTGGTGCTAGCTGCGGGCGCCAAAACGCGTCTTACAGTTGGGTGCAAATACGCGAGATTCGTTTGAGCTCACCGCGCGCTTCCTGTAGGGTAGCAATGAGTGAAAATGCCACGAGTTGTATATCGATGCGAAAGGATAGGGAAGCGATGAAACTCGGTTCTACCGTTACGCTTGTCTACAGGGGGACCCTCGAAGACGGAACCCTTTTCGGAAAGGCCGATGCCGATGAGCCCATGGTGTTCCAGACGGGCATGGATCTGGTCATCGATGGCCTCGAGAACGAGATTCTCGAGATGGAGAAGGGCGAGAAAAAGACATTCACTGTCGGCATGTACGATGCCTACGGAGAGCACCTCGATGACTTCACGGAGCGCGTTCCGCTCGAAAACATTCCGTTTGGCGACATCGAGGTTGGCAAGCGCGTTTGGATGATCAACGATGCGGGTGAGAAGGTGGCGGTGACGGTCGCGGCGGTGGAACCCGATGCCGTGGTCTTCGACATGAACCATCCTCTCGCCGGCCATGACCTGACCTTCGAGGTCGAGATTCTCGACGTGGAAGATGCCCCCGAGAACTTCATTTCCGCGAAGGAGAAGGCAAAGCTCATGGGACAGAACAACCAGGCAATGGGCTTTGGCGGAGAAGACGGCTTCACGATGATGTAGCCGCTCGGCTTTCAGGTAAGAAAAAGCGGGCTCCCGATTTCTCGGGAGCCCGCTTTACATTGCGCTGGAAAATCACCTTATAGGGAGATGAAGTTCTCCGGAGACTGGCTGTAGGCATCCATGACGTTCTTGCTGATGTCGCCATAGCGCTCGTAGTCGAACTCCTCGGAACGGCGAATCATTGCATTGTCCATGACCTCGTTGAGCGCCTTGGTCTTGATGGCGTAGTCCTCGAGGCCGGGCATGCGACCGTCGAGCTCGATCTGACGGCGCTTGTACGCCTTGTCCTCGATGGAGTCGCCCGGGATGACCGCGTAGTAATCCTCCGGCGTGAGGGTGTAGTTGCGCTTGTCCGCGTAGGCCTGCAATGCGGAATCTTCCTTCAGGCTCTCGATGGCGCGGTAGTCGACGTCTGCGTAGACCTGCTCGGGCGTCTGCCCGCGTTGCCTGCAGAAGTCCTCGACCTGCATGCCGCTGCGCCGGCACATTTCCTCGAAACGCATGCGCGCGTTGAACTTCGCCATCTCGACGAGGTCCTCGGGGAGCTCTTCGACCAGGCGGGTCGCAAGCTCTTTGCAGATGACGTCTTGGTCAGCGAGCTTTTGGACCTCGCGGTTGTTCTTGTACATGTTGAAGCGGACGTGCACGAGCAGCTCGTCGACGCTCTTGACTTCCTCGACGTGCTCGTCGACCCATTTGTCGGTGAGCTTCGGCTCTTCGCCGTCCTTGCACGCGTTCAGCTCGAGCCAGCGCTTAGCCTGACGACGGACCTCTTCCTCGGGGATTTTGACCTCGGGCGCAGTGACGTACACGGGGCCGTAGTCGGTCAGGGTGAAACTCAAATTGGCCATAGCCATCCCTCTCATTTCTAGCTGATAACTCAGGGTATTTTACGTGTTCTTGCGCGTGTGCGCGAGGGCAAGGAAACAAGGTTGCAAACCTGTTGCCAGCATAGTCAACTCTACCATGAATAGAGTCCCCAATAATTTATTCTCCAAGTAAATAATCACGGTTTGAAATAAGGCGTCACCACTATCCTCAACACTGCTAATATTGAGCTGTTCGAGTTCTGAGAGGCCCGTTGCCCCAGACACCTTCGAGCACTCTTCTAGCAACTCGGCGGTAAGTTTTCCTAACCTATTTGAGGAAAAGGAGTAACACTATGGCATATGGTAAGCAGTGGCGTGTCGAGCGTGAAGACGGCACAGTAGTCACTCGCAGCAACACCTGGTCTCCTCCGGGATCTCACCCCGTTGGATACGGTGTCAAGGTCGTTACCAAGGATGGCAAGCTTGTCCGCATCGAAGGCGATGACAACAACCCGATTACCAAGGGCCGCGTCAACGCTTTGAACCTTGCTCTCCGCGAGTATACGTACAGCCCTGACCGTGTCATCTACCCCATGAAGCGCGCTTACGAAGACCGCGGCAAGATGAAGTGGGAGCGCACGACGTGGGATGAGGCCATCGACACGATTTGCGAGAAGACTCGCTACTTCCAGGAGACCTATGGACCTGAGTCCATCGTCTGCTTCGGTGGTACTGGCCGTGAGGCTTGCATCTACTACTATGCTCTGACGTTCTCCGTCCTGCAGTCGCCGAACTGCTGCTACACGCAGTC
>CACZQA010000213.1 GCA_902783175.1 uncultured Coriobacteriaceae bacterium | reverse complement strand
GCGGGCATCGACCCGACGCGCGTGCGGGGCTAGCCGCGCGGTCGGCGTCTCGGGCATTTCGCGTGGGGTTTCATGTCCTAGGCAATAATTTGTGCTAAACACTAATCGTTGCTGCGAATAATCACTGGAACGTATATTATTCAGGTACCCGAAATACCTAGCGAAAACCTTGCCCGCGCTCTCGCGGCAGTGGGGAGGCACACATGCAAGACAAGTTTGGGCGCAAGATCGACTACTTGCGCATCTCGCTCACCGACCGCTGTAATTTGCGGTGCATCTACTGCATGCCCGAAAAGGGCGTGCCGTGGCAGCCGCACGACCAGATTCTGCGCATCGAAGAGATCGCGCGCTTCGTGCGCCTGGCTGCCCAGCAGGGCGTGCGCAAGGTGCGCCTGACGGGTGGCGAGCCGCTCGTGCGCAAGGGCGTCGTCGACCTGGTCCGCGACATCGCGGCGACCCCCGGGATCGAGGACGTCTCGCTTACGACGAACGGCATCTTGCTGCCCGAGATGGCACGCGACCTCAAGGACGCGGGGCTCTCGCGCGTCAACATCTCGCTCGACACGCTCGACCCCGTGCAGTTCACCTATATCACGCGCCGCGGCTCGATCGAAGACGTGTTCAAGGCCATCGACGCGGCGCTCGAGGTCGGCTTCGATCCAGTCAAGATCAACGCGGTTGCGGTGAGGAGCCTCGACCAGGACTTCCTCGGGTTCGCCAAGCTCTCGCTCGACCGCCCGCTGCACGTGCGCTTCATCGAGTACATGCCCGTGGGTGAGAGCAGCGGCGGCACGGGGGCGGGATGGACTGAGCAAGACAGCATCTCATCAGAAGAGCTCAGGAACATCATCGACACCCGTGCGAAGGCAGAGGGGCTCTCTCCGCTCGTGCCGGTCATCAAAGGCGACGAACCCGGCGGCGGTGGGCCCGCGGTCTACTACAAGTTTCCGGGGGCGCAAGGCACGGTCGGCTTCATCAGCGCCATGTCCAACCACTTCTGCGCCTCGTGCAACAGGCTGCGTCTCACCTCCGACGGAAAGATTCGGCCCTGCCTGTTCAGCGACAGGGAAATCGACGTCAAACGCGCCTTGCGCGAAGGCGGCGGGGACGATGCGGTCGTCCGTGATATCTTGGAAGCCATCGGCATCAAGCCGGACGAGCATCACGAAGAGCGCGGCACCGTTCGCCGCATGAGCCAGATTGGTGGGTAGAGCACTATGTCCGAAACACTCCCCGGCGGCCTTTCCGCCGGAATCTCCGAGCATCCCGACGCGCGTCCCGGCACGCTGAGCCACGTGGACGAGAAAGGCGCTGTGCGCATGGTCGACGTGTCCGAGAAAGACGACACGAAACGCCAGGCGATTGCCGAGGGGTGGATTTTCATGCACCAAGACACCCTCGACATGATCGTCGAGGGAACGGCTGCAAAAGGCGACGTCCTCGCTTGCGCCCGCGTCGCCGGAATCATGGGCTGCAAGCAGACGAGCAGCCTGATCCCGATGTGCCACCCGCTCAACATCACCAAGTCCAAGTGTGAGCTCGAGCCTGTCAAGGCGGGCGAGCGCGAAGACGGGCGCGTCGGCATTCACGCCGTCATGACAACCGGGGTCACCGGCAAGACGGGCATCGAGATGGAAGCCCTGACGGGCGTTTCCATCGCGCTGCTCACCGTGTACGACATGTGCAAGGCGGTAGACCGCGGCATGGAAATCTGCGACATTCACCTCCTCCGCAAAGAAGGCGGCAGGACCGGTCTTTGGACAAGGGAGTAGCCATCATGGACATCAGATTCGCAATCGTCACCTGCTCGACCACGCGCGGCATCGAGCAGGACACGGCAGGCGCGCGCCTCGAGGAGCTCATTGCCGGGCAGGGGTGGACCAACGTGAGCCGCGTCGTCGTCAAAGACGATGTCGACCAGATCGCCGATGCCATCGTCGCCGCATGCGACAAGGGCGTCGATGTCGTTTTGACCTGCGGCGGAAGCGGCCTCTCTCTTGCAGACGTGACGCCGGAGGCCACGCGCAAGGTATGTGAGCGCGAAGTGCCCGGCATTGCCGAGGCCATGCGTGCCTATTCCATGTCGAAGACCCGCCGTGCTATGCTCAGCAGGGCAATTTGCATGCAGCGTGGCAGGACGCTCGTGGTCAACCTCCCGGGCAGCAAGAAGGCTGCGGAAGAGAACTGGGAGGCAGTGTATGACCAGTTCGAGCACGTCGTGCACATGATGGCTGGGGAAGGCCATGAGAAAAAAGAAGGAAAGTGAATATCACACCGGCAGGCTCAACATCTCCTGCCCGCCGAGCGTGAAAGACCGCATCGCCGAAGACGCGACGGAGCAGGGGCTCTCCATCAGCCAGTTCATCTTGCAGCTCTACGACAAGAGCACGCAGGCGGGTTCCTCCGAGCATCTCGCGCGCATGGGGCTCGACATGGTCGGCCTGAAGAAGCGCCTTGTCGACATCGACACGCATCTGCGTCGCTCGCTCAGCAGAAGCCAGGGCACGGTCGACAGCGCGGTGCTCGACGACCTCGCGCGGCTCAAGGCGCTCGAGACAGAGCTCGACGAGACCCTGCGAGAGACGGTCGATGCCGTCAAGCGCCTCAAAGCAGAAGGGAAATAACGCTGCCTCCCGGCAGCCTCACCTATGGATGTAGCACGCACCTATGGCTCCTACGTGGGGCAGGCGCTCGAGAAGAACCCCGACCGCGCGAATGCGTTGATACGATTCGGCCTGCACGCCGAGTCGTATCGCACGGGGCACTTTCCCGATGCGCAGTCCCCGAATGCCCACCAGTACCTGCGCCACATGGCGATGAAGGAAGTAGCGGACGTCTTGGGAAAGCCAGGGCAGTTCGCCTGGACCAACATATTCGCGCCCGTCGAGATTCTCCAGTGCTTCGACATCAAGTGCATCTCCATGGAATGCCTGGCCTCGTACCTGTCGGGCTTCTGGATCGAAGACCGCCTCATCGACGCCTGCGAGACGGCTGGCTTCGCGAGCACGATGTGCTCGTACCACAAGACGTTTCTCGGCGCGTGCGAGGCGGGGCTCGTGCCCAAGCCTCTGTGCGGCATCACCACGTCCACAATCTGCGACTGCAACACGAACACCTTCAGGTACCTGCGCAAGCACGAAGGTCTCCCGACGCGCCTCATCGACATTCCCCACGTATGGAGCCCCGAGGGCGAGGAGTACGTCGTGGCGCAGCTGCGCGAGATGGTCTCGTGGCTCGAGGGGCTCTCGGGCACACGCTTCGACGAAGACCAACTCAGGCAGGTCCTCGTACGCGAGAACGAGTCCAAGGCGCACTACCTCTCATTTCTTGAGAAGCGCCGGACGCATGCGTACCCCGAGGCGCTCATCATGCGCCTGTTCATGCTGTTCGCAACGCACCTGAGCATCGGCAGCGAATGGGCGCTCGAGTTCTTCAGGATGCTCGATTCCGAGATAGACGCACAGCCGCTCGACACGAGCAAGCGGCTGTTCTGGGTGCATATCGTGCCGTATGCGCAGCCGACGCTCAACGAATACCTCAACTACAACGAGAATCTGACGGTAGTCGCCGACGACTTCAACCTCGACTTCGTCGAGCAGCTCGACGTTGGCCGGCCGCTTCACGCGCTCGCGCGAAAAATGATCTGCAACATCTACAACGGGGATTTCTCCCGAAAAATCGACGCGGTATCGCGCTACGTGCAGCACTACGAGTGCGATGGCGTCGTCGAGTTCTGCCACTGGGGCTGCAAGCAGTCCTGTGGAGGGGTCCAGCTGCTCAAGCGTCAGATGTCCGAACTGGGCGTGCCCATGCTCGCCCTCGACGGCGATGCCATCGACCGCCGCAGCGGCCAGGAGGGGCAGGTAAAGACGCGCTTCGAGGCGTTTCTCGAGCTGCTGGACGCTACAGGCGAAGGGCAGGCCTGCGCATGATCGGCTATGTCTGCAAGTACACCCCAGTCGAGCTTCTAAGCGCGCTTTCGGCCGATCCGGTGCGGGTCGAGCCGCATGTCGCGAGCTTCAACGAGGCGGACGCGTACATGCACCCCAACGTCTGCTCGTACGCCAAGGCCGTTCTCGAGGATATCGATAGCCGCGGGTACGAAGGCATCGTGTTCACCACCTGCTGCGATTCGATCCGACGCCTGCACGACACCTGCAAGGTGCTCTATCCCGAAAAGTTCGTGTACCTGCTCGACCTTCCGCGGAAGGTCGACGACGCGAGCGTCATGCTGTTCGCGCGCCGCATCGAGGACCTCTTGCAGAGGTACCGGCAGTTCTCGGGGCACGAGTTCAACAGGTCTTGCCTCATCGACCTCCTCGTCTCTCAGCATGCCGGCAAGATGCGGCAGAAGGGCGCAGGGCAGCGTGCGGCAGAGAGGCCGCGCGTCGGGGTCGTGGGCGCGCGCTACAGCGCCGAGATATCCCGCATCCTCAACGACAACGGCGTCGACGTCTCCTTCGACATCACGTGCCTTGGCGCGCAGCGCACGGTCGGCATGTCCTACGAGCAGCTCGAGGCGCTCGACGACCATGCCCTCATCACATGCTATGCGCGGGCGCTGCTCGAGCAGTTGCCCTGTATGCGCATGGACGATGTCGCAACGCGCGACGCGTTTCTCGAGCAGCAGGCAAAGCGGGTCGATGGCATCGTGTACCACACGATGAAATTCTGCGATATCTACTCGTACGAGTACGCGTTTATCCATTCTCGTTTCGACATCCCCGTCTTAAAGATCGAGACCGACGTGACAGCGCAGTCAAGCGGCCAGATTCGGACACGCGTCGAGGCGTTCGCCGAGACGCTCAAGACGGCGCGGGGCATCGCGAGCGCCGCTGCCCCCGTCAATAGGAAGCCAGGTGAGAAGATGTACGTCCTCGGAATCGATTCCGGCTCGACCTCGACCAACGCGGCGGTGCTCGACGAATCCCGCAACCTTGTGGCAAGCAGGGTCATCCGGACAGGGGCACGCGCCACGAGCTCTGCGGAGCGCGTGGTTCAAGAGGTGCTCGACGAGGCGGGCATCGCGCGCGAGGACGTCTCTCTCATCGTCTCGACGGGGTACGGGCGCGTGTCGGTCGACTTCGCCGATCTCGACGTCACGGAGATTTCCTGCCACGGGAAGGGCGCGTGGTACTTCAACCCCGAGGTGCGGACCATTCTCGACATTGGCGGACAGGATTCCAAGGCGATCCGCCTCGACGAGAACGGCGAGGTCGCGGACTTCGCCATGAACGACAAGTGCGCGGCGGGGACGGGACGCTTCCTCGAGGCGATGGCACGCACGCTCGAGGTCGGGATCGAAGAACTGGGCCCGCTCTCGCAGCGCTCGGAGCGCCACGTCGAGATAAGCTCGATGTGCACGGTGTTCGCCGAGTCCGAGGTCATCTCGCTTATCGCCAACGACACGGACAAGGCCGATATCGCGCATGGCGTGCACGAGGCGATCGCCGGCAAGGCGTGCTCGCTTCTGCGTCGCGTCAAGCCAGAACCGGTCTACATGATGACGGGCGGCGTCGCAAAGAACCTGGGCGTCGTCGAGGCTGTCGAGGCCGCCTTGGGCGAGGCCCTCTACATCTGCGACGAGCCCGAGATCGTCGGCGCGGTGGGTGCGGCGCTCATAGGACTCGAGAGCCTCGAGGGAGCGCAGGAGTAATTCCCGTTCGTCAGCGTTTGCATCTTGCGCTAAAATGGCCCGGCGTCAGACAAGCGCGCTCGTAGCTCAGCTGGATAGAGCACCGGACTTCTAATCCGACGGTCGAGGGTTCGAATCCCCCCGGGCGCGCCAAACAAAACCCCAGGCCAAACGCTTGTTTGGCCTTTTTTCGTATTTGGAGAATGCTGTGGGCGCAGCAGGGTGGTACCAAAGGCGGTACCAAGAAGAACGCACGGAGAGCGCGGAAGCGCTGACTCTTACGGATTCATGTCCATCACAGCATCTTCAAATTTTGCCCAAGTCTCCATGCTAAACTCCTTCCCTAATGCAAGAGAGAGGGTTATATGGATTCCCATGATGTAATCGTCGTCAACGGCGGCAGGCCCGTTACGGGCACCGTGCAAATCGGCGGCGCAAAGAACTCCGTGCTCAAGCTCATGGCCGCAAGTGTCATGGCAATCGGGGAAACTCGAATCGACAACGTTCCCATGATCTCCGACGTCGAGATCATGGAAGAGGTCCTCACCACTTTGGGGGCCAAGGTCACCCGCGGCCCGGAGCGCGGGCTCACCAACCAGACCATCTTCATCGACACGAGCAGCATCGACTCGTACGAGACGCCCTATGCGCTCGTCGCCAAGATGCGCGCGTCGATTTCCATTCTCGGTCCGCTCATCACGCGCTTCGGCCGCGCGCACGTCGCGATGCCCGGTGGTTGCCAGATCGGCTCGCGAAAGCTCGACATGCACATCTCGAGCCTCGAGGCGCTCGGCGTCGAGTTCGAGATGGACCACGGCTACATCGAGGCCACGACTCCCAATGGGGTCAGGGGCGCAGAGGTCCTTCTCGATTTCCCCAGCGTCGGCGCGACGGAAAACCTCACGATGGCGTCCGTGTGCGCTCAGGGCACGACGACCATCCGCAATGCCGCCTGCGAGCCGGAAATCGTCGACCTGGCGAATTTCCTCAACGCGATGGGAGCCGACGTCCAAGGCGCGGGCACTCCAAATATCATCGTCAACGGCGTCAAAGAGCTGCATCCGACCCAGCACACGACGGTGGGCGACCGCATCGAGGCGGGCACGTTCCTGGTCGCAGGCGCCTTGAGTGGCGGGCCCGTGACGGTCGAGGGGGTATGCCCCGACCACCTCGCGCTCGCGCTCAAGAAGCTGCAGCAGATGGGGTGCGATCTCATCAGCACCGACGACTCCATCACCATCGAGCGCAGCTCCGAGCTCCGCGCGGTGGACATCCAGACGCTTCCGCATCCTGGGTTCCCGACGGATCTGCAGGCGCAGTTCATGGTGCTCGCCTCGCTCGCCTCGGGCGATTCGATCATCACCGAAAACGTGTTCGAGAACCGCTTCATGTTCGCCGCCGAGCTCAGGCGCATGGGCGCCGACATTCGCATCGACGGGCACCACGCGCTCATCTCAGGGGTTCCGCGACTTTCGGGCGCCCCGGTCAATTCGACCGACCTGCGCGCCGGCGCCGCGTTGGTCCTGGCGGGGCTCGTGGCAGACGGGCAGACCGTGGTCGACAGCATCTACCATATCGACAGGGGCTACGAGAGCTACGAGGAAAAGCTACGCGGGCTTGGGGCAGACGTCAGGCGCGTCCCCATCGACGCGGTGGGCTAGCCGGCTTTCGTTCGAAAGGCAAGATGCATGTCACCTAGGAGAAAGGGCGGCGGGCTCGATATCAGCGGTGCGGGCAAGAGGTCAGTGAAGCTTCCCGGGGGCAACCCCCGCAACAGGAAGGGCCTCACCATGTCCACGGCAAACACGCGCCGCGGTGGGACGAGCAGGCCCGCGGGCGGGTCAAGGCGCCGTGGTTCGTACATTCACCCGTCCAACAACAAAAAATCCCGCATCTCCCGTTCCGCTCTGATCAAGATCGTCGTTCTTATCGTCTGCTCGCTGGCGCTCGCGACAGCGGTCGGCGTGTTCGTGTACCAGCAGACGGCAAAAAACGCGCTCAAGTCCACGTTGAACGAAGACCAGCTCTCGAGCGTGCTCACCGCAACGGACTCCAAGACGAGCCCGTTTTGGGGCGTGCTCGTCAAGACGGATGCCTCGTCAGCCGAGGCAGGACGCGGCAAGCTCGAGTCTTTGGCACTCGTCTGCGTCAATCCGGACGGCAAGTGCATCACGTTCCTGTGGATCCCTTCCGATACGCGTATCTATCTCGACGGCTATGGGTACCGCAGCATCGCCGAGGCGTTTGACCTGCAAGGCGAGCGCGGAATAACGGTGGCAACGGAAAAGCTCGCGAGTGTCGAGGCGAGCCATTACTTCGAGATGAACAACGCGGGGCTTGCCCGTTTGGAAGATGGCCTTGCCCCGCTCGGGATCGATCCTGCCGCCGCCGATACCACGACGCTCACGACGGCAATCACGAAGAAGATCTGCGGTTCCAGCAACGAGCAGATAGCCACGGTGGCAAGCACCTTCACGACCTGCGTGAGCACGGATGCAGATACGAGCACCATGTCCTCCGTGTTCTCTGCGATGCAGGGTGTCACCGATGCGGGCATCTACCAATCGCAGGCGCCGGTAAGCTCGCAGAGTTCGGGAAGCGGCTCGTACTCGACCGTCGAGACAGACTCGTGGAACAGCATGATCACGAGGACGGCGGCAGGGCTTTCCCCCGTGGCAAGCCAGGCAGAGCTTGCGAGCTATGCGAACATCAGGTCGAGTGCGACGGTCGACATCTGGAACGGAGTCGGCGTCACGGGCGTTGCCAACGACTGCAAGAAGGAGCTCGAGCAGCAGGGCTGGAAGATCGGCAGTTCGGGCAACGCATCGCAGTTCGTCTACGAGGAGACGCTGGTCGTGTACAAGGACAGTGCCCACAAGAGCGCGGCGCAGTTGCTCGTCTCGGACCTCGGGCAGGGGCGCGTCGTCAACAGCGCCGCACGCTACAGCTTCTCAGGCGATGTCTTGGTAGTCGTCGGAAAGAATTACAAGCCGTATTAGCCGTCATCGGTTCTCATCTCATTATTTTTTTGGAAACCCGGGAAACATCCGTTTCCCGGGTTTCCCCAGCTCAGGGCCCCTGCGCGCCCTCCCGGGCGCCCCGCTGCGGAAAAACTTCCGGAAAAATCCCCCGTTTTCCTT
>CACZQA010000212.1 GCA_902783175.1 uncultured Coriobacteriaceae bacterium | reverse complement strand
GTTAGACTGCGTAGCGCTTCTTCATGCTGTGGAGCAAGACGCGGCCCTTGCCCTCGACGGCCTCGTCTGTGCCGAGGTCGTCAATCTGGTAGCCGTCCGCCGCATCGAGACGCCCGCTCTCGCGTGCCTGCGCCGCCGCGGTGACCAGGCTCGAGAACAGGTTGCCCATGTGCTTGTCGCCCAAGAAGAACTCGGGATGCCACTGCACGCCAATCATGAAGCTCATGTCCTCGCACTCGATCGCCTCGACGAGCCCGTCTGTCGCATAGGCCGCCGGCCTGAAGTCGGGGCCGACCACCTTCACGCCCTGGTGGTGAAACGAGTTGGCCGCCGCAGAGTCCGCACCGATGATGTCGTGCAGCTTTGTTCCGCGCACGACGTCGATGTAGTGCGCGGATTCGGTCGCCTCGAGCGTCTGCCAGTGGTTGAGCGGACTTTTCGTGAGGTTGTCGACCCCATCGAACTCGGTCGGAAGGTCGATGTAGAGCGTGCCGCCGGACGCGACGTTCATCGTCTGCATGCCGCGGCAGATGCCGAGCAGCGGCACGTCGAACTTGCGCGCGAACTCGAGGATGAGGCGCTCCACCACATCGCGCATGGGCGTGACCTCGCCCAAGTTCTCGTAGGCGGGGTTGTCGGGCGAGATGCCATAGCGCTCGGGGTCGACGTCTTGCCCGCCGGTGAGCACGAAGCCGTCGCAGATGGGCAGCAGGCGCTCGTAGACGCGCTTGTCGTAGGTGAGCGGCAAGATGAGGGGCACGCCGCCCGACAGCACGATGGAGTTGATGTAGTAGTCGTTGACGCGGAACAGGTGCTCTTGGGGCATCTGCGTGGGCACGATGCCGATCACGGGAGGGACTGGCCGGGTGCAGATGCCCGCGATGTCTTTGCCGAGCCCCTCCTTGCCGCACAGGTCATGCGTTGCCGCGTCGATCTGGTCACGCGGGCAGGCAGCAGCCGCGGCGTCGTCGATGGACTGCTTGGAGCAGATATCGGCCACGTCGCCCTCGATGCGCTCCTTGCCGCAGATATCCGCCGCATCGTCATCGATGCGCTCCTTGCCGCAGAGGTCTTCCGCCGCCTCGTCGATCCTTCGCCTGGCGCAGATATCGCGCGAAGCGGCGTCGATGCTGTCAAGGTCGTTCTTGCCGAATGAAGCTGCCATGTCTCTCCCCGAAAAGACTCGCTCGTCCCAGTTACGCTGCCAAGGCCCCTACTCGCCGAACAGCGCCGTCGAGAGGTAGCGCTCGCCGGTGTCCGGCAGCAGCGCGACGATGGTCTTGCCCTTGTTCTCCGGGCGTTTCGCGAGCTGGATGGCGCCCCAGACCGCCGCACCGGAGGAGATGCCGACGAGGATGCCCTCGCAGCGCGCGACCTTGCGGCCGTACTCGAACGCCGCATCGTCGGGGCAGCGCAGCACCTCGTCGTAGACCTTCGTGTCCAAAACCTCGGGGACGAAGCCCGCGGAAATGCCCTGGATCTTGTGCGGGCCGCCCTTGCCGGTGGAAAGCACCGGTGAGCTGTCCGCCTCGAGCGCGACGACTTGCACGTCGGGGTTCTGCTTCTTGAGGTAGGCACCAACGCCCGTCAGCGTGCCGCCCGTGCCGGCGCCCGCGATGAAGATGTCGACCTTGCCGTCGGTGTCGCTCCAGATTTCGGGGCCGGTCGTCGCGACGTGCGCCGCAGGATTTGCGGGGTTCGTGAACTGACCGGGGATGAAGCTGTTGGGAATCTCCTTGGCAAGCTCGTCAGCCTTCGCGATGGCGCCCTTCATGCCGGCAGAAGCAGGCGTCAGCACGATGTTCGCGCCGTAGGCCATGGCAAGCTTGCGGCGCTCGATCGACATGCTCTCCGGCATGACGATGATGGCCTTGTAGCCACGCGCGGCAGCCTCGAGCGCGAGGCCGACGCCCGTGTTGCCGGAGGTCGGCTCGATGATCGTCGCGCCCTCCGTGATGACGCCCTTTGCCTCGGCGTCGTCGAGCATGGCCTTCGCGATGCGGTCTTTGACAGAGCCGCCCGGGTTGAAGAACTCGACCTTGGCGAGGACCGTCGCCTCGAGCCCTTCGAGCTTCTCGAGATGCGTCAACTCGACGAGCGGGGTATTGCCGATGAGCTCGTCTACGCTTTTGTATATCTTGGACATGATGGTCTCCTCGTGAGCGCGGGCCCGTTGCTCGTGGGCCCCTTTCTCGTAATGTTCAAAATTAAACAACTGCTAAAAATCATAGTCAAGCAAACTGGTGGGTTATTAGAAGAACGCTGGCAGTTTGTCGGCATTTCACGTGGTAACATAAACCTATAGATATATCGGGTTTATGAATTCACGAGGATCGAGAGCATGCTGATTTCCACCAAGGGGCGCTATGCGCTGCGCGCCGTCGTCGACCTGGCAGAGCATATGTCGGAAGGCTACATACCGCTCAAGGACATCGCCTCGCGGCAGGACATCTCGAGCAAGTACCTCGAGGCCATCATCAAGACGCTCGTCAAGGAGAAGATCGTCGTGGGCATGCGCGGCAAGGGCGGCGGCTACAAGCTCAACGTCCCGCCCGCAGACATCACCGTCGCGCGGATCTTGCGCCTTGCCGAGGGCAGCCTCTCCCCCGTCGAGGGGCTCGACGAGGACCATTCGAGCCTCACCCGCATGTCGCAGTACCGCATGCTCGACATGTGGCGCGAGCTCGACGAGCTGATCGAGGGATACCTCGAGAGCAAGACCGTCGCGGACCTGACGCTCGCGGCAGACGGCGCCGACTACTACGTCATCTAGCCCTGCCTCCTGCGCGAGCTAGTCCCGCTCCTGGTCGCTTTCCGGATTGAACGAGAGCGAGGCCCCGCGAACGCCCCACAGGTAGAGCACGACGATGAGCGCGACCGAGCATGCCCCGAGCACGGCAAGCCCCGTCACGTAGCTGGCCCAGGGCAGCGTCGCGAGCACCGTTGCGAGCGCCGTGATCACGTTGTAGAGGAAGTTCGTGAACGAGGAGGCTGCGCCGACGAGCCGCGGGGGCTGGTCGAGCAGCACGACGTAGGCCATAGGACGCACGATGCCCTCGGCGAGCGCGAAGGGCACGAACGCGATGGCAAAGGCGAGCGGCCCAGAGGCGCCCCAAGCTGCGAGCAGCGCCGTCGAGAGCGCGCCCAACGCGATGCACAGCACCACGAGCTGGCGCACGCCCATGCGCTTCGAGAGCACGATGTAGACGTAGGGCGCGACGATGCTCACAGCAGAGGTCGCCGCGTACACGAGGCTGTAGACGAGGTAATCCGCCTGGAAGAAGTCGACCATGATGTAGGAGACCGTCGCTATCCAGGCAAAATATGGTACGGCGATCACGCCCATGATGAGCGCGAGCGCGGCAAAGCCGCGCTGTGACAGCAGCGCGCGCGTATTGCCGAGCGTGCCCCGAAACGAGTCGAGCACGCCGCCCTGGAGCCGATGCTCGGAGCCGAGCGTCTCGCTCATGAGGCACGCAAGGCACAGGCTCACAGCGCCCGCCGCCCCGAGAAAGCAGAACACGCCGCGCCACCCGAACGCCAGCACCAGAAACGATCCGAGAAACGGGGCGAGCGCCGGTCCGACGATCATGAGCGACTGCACGAGCGTCATGGCGAGCTTGAGGCTCTCTCCCTCGTAGGCGTCCTTCACGAGCGCCGTGCGAATGGCCGCCTCCATGCCGAAGGCGAGCGCCTGGAGCGAGCGAAAGGCGACGAGCTCCCATACCCCGCCCGCGAGCATGCACCCGAACGACGCGGCGGCGAACAGCGCGATCGAGGCAAGGTACGGCCGTTTTCTCCCGAGACGGTCGGAAATCGGGCCGCCGAGCAGCACGCCGAACGCGCCGAAGAAGAAAAACGCGAACATCGTGAGGTTCAGATACGACGCCGAGACCCCCAGCTCGCGCTGCATGACGGGGAGCGCTGGCACGTAGAGGTCGATGGCGAAGATGAGAAGCGTGCCGATGACGAGGGCGCACGCGAGGAAGCCGCGTGCGCCCAGGTGCTGTTGCGGTGCCGAAAGCTGCATCAAGTGCTATGCGAGCGCGCCGAACGGGTCCCACGGCGCAAGTACCGTGGGCGTCTCGGTCTCGAACACGCGGCGCTGCTCGTCGGTCAGGTACTTCTTGTCGACGACGACCTGGTACACGTACTCGCTGAACCAATCGTCGGTCAAGCTGTCGAAGCCGTCTTTGGCATGGTCCTTGCCCCAGCTGTTCTCGACCTTCCACAGCGTCGGGGCGCCGTTCTCGTCGAGGTTCACGCCCTCGAGCACCATCGCGTGCGTCATGACGGACTCGGCATAGTCGAGGCGGTCGGCCTTGTCGAAGCCGTCGATGATATCGAAACCCACCAGCGGGTCGATGTCGAGCACGTCAAGATCCATGATGCCGTCGTCTTGTACGTAGGACTGGTCGACATCGCAGCCGAACCAGACGGGCAGGCCGTCCTTGAGCTGCGCGATCGCGGCGCGCTTGAGCTCTTCGGGCGGCAGGTTGAGATAGCGCACGCCGCCTGCCTCGACGACGTTACCGAGC
>CACZQA010000211.1 GCA_902783175.1 uncultured Coriobacteriaceae bacterium | reverse complement strand
CTCGTGGTTTATGCGGATGATTTCGCCCGGACGGACGTCGCGCATGTACGTGGCGCCGGCGATGTCCAAGCCGCAGGTCTCGCTGGCCACGACGTAGCCGCCGTCTTCGCCCTCGAACTTGCCGAGGACGAGCGGGCGAATGCCGTTGGGGTCGCGAAACGCGTACAGCGCATCCGACGTGATGAGCACCATCGCGTACGCGCCCTCGATCAGCTCCATCGTCCGGCGGATGCCCTCGCGGATATGATGGCTTTTCTGAGTGTAGTAGCCGATGAGCTTGGCGGCGACCTCGGAGTCGGTGCCCGAGCGGAACTCGATGCCGCGCTCGACCAGCTCGACGCGCAGGCGCGCCGTGTTGACGAGGGTGCCGTTGTGCGCGAGGGCGATGATCTCGTCGCCCATGGCGGAGAGGTGCGGCTGGGCCGCCTCCCACGAACCCGCCCCACCGCTCGTGGAGTAGCGCGCATGCCCGATGGCGACCTTGCCGGAAAGCGCCGCGAAGTCGCTCTCCTTGAACACCTGGGTCACGAGGCCGAGGTCCTTGTTGACCATGACGGTCGAGCCGTCGCCGACGGCGATGCCGGCAGACTCCTGGCCACGGTGCTGCAGCGCCTGCAGGCCAAAGTACGTCAGCCTGCCGACGTCGCGGTGCTCGTCATAAACGCCGAAGACGGCACACTCGTCGTGGAGATGGTCGTCTTCGAATCCGTCTATATAGCGTTTTTCAGTGATGTCGGTCTGAAGTGCAGAATCCATCTCCGCTGTGTCTCCTAGATGCCGAGTGCCTTCTTCAATGCGGCGACGCGTCGACGCGAGACGGGAATTTGCTCTTCTTCACCGCTCAAGGTGAGCAGCAGCGTGCCGCCGCTCACGGGGTCGACCTCGTTCACGCACGAGAGATTGACCAGGTAGCGACGGTGCACGCGGAAAAACCCGAGCGGCTCGAGCTTTGCCTCGAGCTGGGCGAGCGAGACCGTCGACAGGTAGCGATCCGACTCCGTGTGGAGGTAGGAGTAGTCGTCCTTGGCCATGATGTAGTGAATCTTGCTGGCGGGGACGAGCAGCTTCTTGCCGCCCTTCTCCACGGGGATGCGCTCGTTTGCCGTGGGGCGCCCCTGCGACGCGATGATGTTTTGGACCTTGTTGATCGCCTGCGCGAGACGCTCGGTCTCGACCGGCTTGACCAGGTAGTCGACCGCGTTGACCTCGAAGGCCTTCACCGCGTGCTCGCTGTATGCCGTGACGAAGATGACGTACGGCGGGTACTTGAGCTTGCCCAGCGCCTCGGCGAGCTGCAGCCCGTTGACGCCCGGCATGTTCACATCGAGGAACATGATGTCCGCGCCGACTTCTTTGAGTTTCTCTATTGCCTCTCGAACGTTCGCGGCTTCGGCGGCGACTTCGACCATTCCCGTCTCGTCGAGCAAGAACCTGAGCTCGGAACGGGCAGGAGCCTCGTCGTCAACAATAATCGCTTTGAGCATATGGTCTCCGTTCAAACACAGTACAGATGTGAGTGTACAGCAAAACAGGGATGGTACCCGCGAGGACAGACAGACAGCAAAAGGAGAATTGCCTACTTCTTCAGGCTGTGGAAGACGGTCCCCCGAGCTTCGCTTTTCGGGGCGCGCACGCCCTCCGGCTCGGCGGCGGCAAGCTCCTGCTCGGCATCGTCCTCGCGCTCCTCGTCTTCTTCGGCACCGAGGTGCTGCTGCTCGAGCACGTCGTACAGGCTTAGGTACGCCGTCGTGCCGACCCCGACCTTCGAATCGATGTACAGGCCGGATATCGTGCCGAAGTACGCCTTGAGGCGAGCGTTGACGTTTTTGAGCGCGATGCCCATATGGGCCTCCGAGCTGCCGTCGACCAGGTGCTCGAGGCGGTCAGCCGGGATGCCCACGCCGTCGTCGGCGATGGAGATGATCACGCTGTCGCTCGCGTGGTACACGCGCACCGTGATATGCAGCGGCGAGCCGTCGTCGCGGCGGGCATGCCCGACGGCGTTTTCGACGATGGGCTGCACGATGAAGGCGGGGACCCTGACGTTTTCGAGCCCGGGCTCGATGTCGGTCTCCATGAGGATGTTCTCCTCGCCAAAGCGCGCCTTCTGGAACATGAGGTAGCGCTCGGTCTGCTCGATTTCGGCCGCGAGCGGGATGAGGTCTTCGGAGTTCTCGAGCAGGCGGCGGTAGTACACGGCAAACTCGCGCAGCATGGTTCGCGCCTTGGCCGGGTCCATGCGGGTGATGGCCGCGATGGTGTTGATCGTGTTGAAGAGGAAGTGGGGGTTGATCTGCGCCTGCAGCGCGCGGAGCTCCATCTGCGCGGCGAGCTCGGTCTGCTGCTGCAGATACGAAAGCGAAAGCTGCGTCGAGAGGATCTGGGCAAAGCCCTCGGCCATGGCCTTCTGATTGTCGTTGAGCTTGCGGCGCGATTTGTAATAGAACTTGAGCGTCCCGACCACGCGCTTGTTGACCACGAGCGGCGTGATGATGCCCGCGCACAGCTTGCCCGTGTCGTGGGCGAACCCGACCGCGTGCGACGTGTCCACCACGCGCGTTCTGCCGTCTTCGAGCGTCAGGCGCGTGGCGTCGGTCTGGATTGGCGAGTTGGGCATGTGATTCTCATGGTCGACACCAGCAAAGCCCAGGACTTTCTCGTGGTCGGTCAGGGCGACGGCGTGCGCCTTGACGTTGGGCAGCAGCAGGTTGCAGACCGACTGGGCGCTCTTGACGGTGAGCCCCTGGCTCATGAACGGGAGCGTCTCGCTGACCAGCTCGAGAATGCGGTTGATCTGCCGCGCGCTCGCGTGGTCCGGGTCGCCCACGACCTGCAGGCCCACCATCGAGATGATGAAGAACCCGATGATGGCCGCAAGGGGCACGACCGGCGAAACGCTCGCGTAGTTGACGATGCCAAAGACGATCGTCACGGAAAAGACAACGCAGCAAGTACCCAAGACGATGGCGAGCAGTACTTCTTTGACATCCATAGAGCCGTCCTAGCGGTTCTGTCCGTCGACGTTGATTGCCGTGAAGCGGCCCGTGAAGCCGGCCGCGCTCTGGATATTGCGCGCGCCGACCAGCTGGGATGCGAGCGGCGTGTAGTTCCATACCGAGCGCACGATGTTGGGCCACTGGTGCTGGAACTCGAAATAGTTGGCGCAGTTCTCGCGCGCGAACGCACCGGCCTCCTTGCGCGACTTGTTGCCGATGCGCCAGTACTCGCCGCGCTCCGCACGGCCGATGACGCGCAGGTACGCGGTGAGGCGTGCGCGGCGGTTGATGGCGTGCGTGAGCCAGGGACCCGGGTACGGGTTGAGCGAGGCGGGCATGACCTGCATGAGGTCGATCTGCGTCTTTGCAAACTCGATCTTGCGGTTCTCGTAGAACCAGCGGTAGACGTCCTGCTCGAAGCGGCCTGCAGGAGAGGCGTCCTCGGGCGGCATGTGCTGGACGCTCAGCTGGTTGTCGAGCCACACATCGACCCCGTACATATGGGCGGACAACACGTAGTCGGTGTCTTCTCCGCGCGCAATCCACGGGTCGAACGCGACCCTGCCGTACGCATCGGCGTGCAGCACCATGCAACCGCCGCATGCGGTGTTCGCGCGAGACAGGCGCGGCCCCTTGAGCGCCTTCGAGATGTACTCGTTGAACCCATGCGCCTTGTTCCAGAAGCGGTCGTACCACGGGACCTTCTCATCGGCCAGGGGGCTTCCCTGGCGGTCGAAGAAGTAGCCGGTCTTTGCCGTGATGACCGAACCGCCCGGCGTCTGGTAGGCAATGCCGTACACGGCGCGTTCCAGAAAGTCGGGGCTCGTGACGACCTCGTCGTCATCGAGGAAGATGACGGTGTCGTGTCCGAAGATGGAGGCTGCGAGCAGGCCCATGTTGCGCACGGCGCCGTATCCGGACAGGCATGCCATATCTTTGAGCGCGCCGATGCCGAGCTGCTCGAGACGGCGGTGGATGTAGCGCTGGCCGGTCTCGCCGACGATCGTGATGTTCAGGTCGCGGAAGTGGTCTGCCATGGCACGCACGCGGTCTTCGGCCTGCGTCTCGATGCCGGGCTCGGAGACGACGAGCAAGATGATGCGCCCCAGGCCAACGACCTGGCGCAAAGAGTCGAGGCAGCGCGGCAGTTCGCCCTGCTTGTCGATGGGAGTCATGTGATCATACAAAGGCCCGCGGTCGACTGAATGGGCGGTGCGACGCCCGCACCAGTACGTGGGGATGACGACGACAGGATTGAGGTTCATGTTCTACGATTCTCCTTCGTATTACGAAACACGGGGGCGGCGATGCGCCTCCATGGAGTGTATAGGGTACCACCGACACGAGAATATGCACCCCATTTCACGCGATAAACAAGCGCCCGAGGAGCTGCGTGGGAAAAGCGTTTAGGCGAGCTCGAAATCGACGCGCTGCTCGCGCGGATCCACGGCGCGCACGCGCACGCGCACCTGCTGTCCCAGGCGGTAGGTGCGCCCCGTTTCCTCGCCCATGAGCGTCTGGAGCTTGGGGTCGAACTGGTGGTATTCGTCATGAAGCGCGTCGAAGCGCACGATGCCCTCGAGCGTGTTCTCGAGCCGCACGTAGAAGCCACGCGCAAAGACGTTCGAGATCGTCCCCTCGAACACCTCCCCCACATGCCCCTGCAGGTACTCGCACATCTTGAGGATGACGCTGTCGCGCTCGGCCTCTTCGGCGACGCGCTCCATCTTGGAGGCGTGCCGCGCGAGCCATTCGAGTTGCCCTTCCATGGCGCGCGGGTCCTTGAGCAGGCGGTGCACCATCAGATCGGGATAGCGGCGGATGGGACTCGTGAAGTGGCAGTAGTGCTCCGAGGCGAGCCCGAAGTGCGCAAGCGGCTCCACGCTGTAGCGCGCGCGTTCCATCGAGCGCAAGACGACGTAGTTCACGAGCGTCTCGTCCGCGCGGCCGGCTGCCGCCTCGAGCACGCGCTGGAACGCCGCCGGCGCGCCGCCGCCCAGCCCCTCGATGGGGTATCCGAGCTCCTTGAGCACGGGCAGCAGCGCCTCGAGCGAGGAGGCGCGCGGGGCGTCGTGCACGCGGTAGACGAGCGGCAGCTTCTGCTTGAAGACGTGCGTGGCGACCGTCTCGTTGGCAAGGATCATGGCCTCTTCGATCATGGAGGTCGCATCGGTCTTCACGCGTAGGTCGATGCGGATGGGATGCCCCATCTCGTCGAGCACGGGCTTTGCCTCGACCGAGTCGAAGTCGAGGCCGCCGCGCGCGTCCCTGAGCGCGGCGAGCTTGACCGCCAGCTCGTGGAACTCGAATAGCTTGCCCTTGTTGGCATCGTCTTGCCTGCCCTCGAGGATCTCTTGGACCTCGTCGTAGTTGTAGCGCCGTGAGCTGCAGATGACGCTCGGGAATATCTCGTAGCGCACGACACGCGCGCGCTCGTCGAGGAACATGTCGCAGGTCATCGTGCGGCGCTCCTCGCCCGGGCGCAGCGAGCAGATGTCGTTCGAGAGCTTTTCGGGGAGCATGGGCAGCACGCGGTCGGCAAGGTACACGCTCGTCGAGCGGTCGCGTGCGCAGATGTCGATGCTGCTGCCCCATTCGACGTAGCTCGAGACGTCGGCGATGTGGACGCCGAGCCGCGTGAGCCCCTCGACGTGGTCGAGCGAGATGGCGTCGTCGAAATCCTTCGCATCGACAGGATCGATCGTGAACACGGTCCGTGCGCGCAGGTCGCGCCGGTCGGGCTCTTGCAGCGCGCCGTCGATATCGGCGCTCAGCCCGCGCGCCTGCTCGAGCGCCTGGGGAGAGAACTTCGTGGACAGCCCGGCGTTGTGGATGACGATGTCGACGTCCATGCCCGGGGCATCCGCACGACCGAGCGCCTCCACGATGTAGCCTTCCATCGAGGCGTGCCTGCTGGGGAAGGTCGTGATCTTAGCGAGGACGACGTCGCCGTCGTGTACCTCGGGCGCCCCTTCGAGTGTGACGAACAGGTCGTGTTGGATGCGCGGGTCCTGCGGCACGACGACAGCAAGCGGGTCGGAAAGCTCCAAGACGCCCACGACGAAGTCGGTCGCGCGGTGCAGCACGCGGCTCACCGACGCCGAGCGGCGGCTGCTGCTCCCCTCATGCGGCGGGTTCGGGCGCACCTCGACGATGTCGCCGGGAAGCGCGCCGCCCGTGCGGGTCGCCGGGATGTAGAACGAGCCTTCCTCGGTGTCGACGAAGCCGTATCCGGCTCGGGTGATCTCTATTTTTCCTGAAGGATAGTTGCCGAGGCGCGCGCCGTGCGGGCGCCTCGCGTGCCGCCGGTACCGCTTCCTGTCGCGTTTGGCCATGGGTGCCTACTTGTCGTGGGCGGCTTTGTCGTATTCGTCTTTGAAGTCCTGGAACATGTGCGAGGCCCTGCCAAGCTGCTTGCCAAAGAGGTTTGCCGCCTTGTCGACGCCGGTGCGCTCGCCTCGGGCAGCCTGCTCCTCCTTCTTTGCCTCGTGGGCATCGAAAGCCTCGTTCATCTTGGCACGGGCTGTGCCCACGGCCTCGCCCGCGGCGAAGGCGCCGTCGTTGATGGCCTCGCCCGCCTGGTCGACCGCCTTCCTGCCGGTAGTCGCCGCGGTGTGCTTGGTCTTTGCCCACGCCTCGCCCGCCTTCGCGGCAACGCCGCCGGTCTCCTCGATTTCGCCGATCTCG
>CACZQA010000210.1 GCA_902783175.1 uncultured Coriobacteriaceae bacterium | reverse complement strand
GGCCATCTGCGTGATGCCGGCGTAATCGCCCACGTCGGTGATCTCGAGCGCGTGCTCGAACAGCTCGTCGACGCGTTGGCTGATCTCGGTCTTGGGCTCGGCGGCGGGGGCGTGGAGGAAGATGTCTCGGGTCATGAGCTTGGCGGTGAAGCGGCCCTGCCACTCGTCGACCGTCGGCTCGAACAGGATGTCGCACGCGGAGTCGCAGGCGACGAGCTCATCGATGTTGTCGACGCCAAAGTAGATGCCGGCAACCCTGCTCACGCCGTCGGTGGCGACGTAGCGCAGGTGGTTGCCCTGCTTGCCCACGGCGGCGCGCTTTTCCATGAAGACGTCGGGCGCGGCGAGAACCGGCACGGGGTTGTCGTTGCCGAACGGCTGCAAGAACTCGAGCTCGTTGAAGCCCGCCACGTCGCACTCCGCCAAATCGGCAACGGCATCAACCATGCGCGGCTTGGGGCGCGCCTGCTCGCCGAGGGCGGTGACGGCGTTGCAGAGCCTCTCGCGCAGCTCGGGCAGCTTTGCCGCCGGCAGCGTGATGCCGATCGCGGCGGCATGCCCGCCGAATTTCGTGCAGAGGTCCTCGCTCGAGGAGCTGACCAGGTCGAACAGGTTGATGTCGTTGTAGGTGCGGCCCGAGCCGCGCGCCTCGTCGCCCTCGATGGTGAAGATGATGGTGGGGCGCTTGTACTTGCGCGCGATGCGCGACGCGACGATGCCCTTCACGCCCTCGTGCCATCCCTCGCCCCCGACGACGATGACCGGCTCGTCGTGGAACTCGGACTGAAGCGCCTCCTCGACTCCCTCGGTGAGCTCGGACTCGACCTCGCGCCGCTGGTTGTTGACGGTCTCGAGGCGCGCGGCGAGGTGCTCGGCCTCTTCGAGCTCGTCGCTCATGAGCAGGTCGAGCGCAATGGACGCGTCCCCCATGCGTCCCGCGGCGTTCAGGCGCGGGATCAGCGAGAACGAGAGCTTGGTGGAGGTGACCTCCTCGGGGAGCACGTTGCAGATGGAGCACAGCGCGAGCAGGCACATGCGCGGATGCTCGTTGATCTTTCTGATACCGTCGGCGACGAGCGCGCGGTTCTCGCCCTTCAAGACCATGAGGTCGGCGACGGTGCCCAGAGCGGCGATGTCCGTGAGCTCGCGCCACAGGTCCGGCTGCCCGAGCCGTGCACCGAGCAGGCATAAAAGCTTCAAGGCAACGCCGACCCCGGCGAGGTTGCGCGAGGGGTTGTCTTCCTCGAGCTTGGGGTCTGCCACGGGGACGCCCTGCGGGACATGCCCGCCGTCTTCATGGTGGTCGGTGATCGCGATGTCGAGCCCCTGCTCGAGCGCCCAGGCGACCTCCTCATCGCACGAGATGCCGCAGTCGACCGTGATGATGAGGTCGGGGTTGTAGCCCATGGCGCGGGTGAGCGCCTTTTCGGAAAGCGCGTAGCCTTCCTCGTAGCGGTGCGGGATGAGCCCCACGACGTCCGCGCCCAGCGCGCGCAGCCCGCGCAGCGAGACGGTGGTGGCGCTGACGCCGTCGACGTCGAAATCGCCGAAGACGAGGATTCTCTTTTTGGCCCGTATGGCGGCCTCGACCTTGTCGGCGACCTCTTCCAGCCCCGGGATGATCTTCGGGTCGAGCCAATCGCGGTCGAGCGAGGGCGTCAGGAACTCGTTGGCCGCCTCGGGCGTCGTGAAGCCGCGCGACACGAGAACCCGTGCCGTCAAAGGCAAAAGACCGCAGTTGACGACGATGTCGTTAACTGCGGTCTCATCGATATCCGGAATGCAGAAACTTCTTGCTTCGTCAGTCTTTTTCATGCCACTGATTGTGGCACAAACCTGAGACAAAGTTTTCCGGCCCTACAAACTATTCATCCGCGCTCTTGCCCGCCGAAGCGGCGTCTGGATTATCGCCTGTTGCGGGCTGCTGCTCCTTGCTAACAGCGTTAGATGCCTTGAGCTGGGACTTCTCGTCCTTGCGCGCCTGCCTGGCGTCCACGCGCGCCTGCAGGAGCATCTCTTTGGTAAACGTCGACTGGACGACCTCGTACGGGTACTTCTTCTCGAGACGCGCGTACTCGGGCTGGCGGCATTTCCACAGCGTGTAGATGGGAGCCGAGATGGCGATCGTCGAGTATACGCCGATCAGCATGCCGCAGAACATCGCGAAGGCGAAGTCGCGCAGCGTGTCGGTGCCCAAGATGAGCATGAGCAAGACGGGGAGGATCGACGTGATTGACGTGTTAAGCGAGCGCACGATGATCTCGTTGACCGAGCGGTTGGCGCAGGTCTTCATGCTGCACTTCATCTGCGGCGAGGCGTTCTTGTTGATGCGGTGGAACACGACGATCGTGTCGTAGAGCGAGTAGCCGATGATGGCGAGCAGGGCGGCGATGACGTCGGACGTGACCTCCATGTGGAAGAACATGCCCGCCCAGGCATAGACGCCGATGATGATGAACATGTCGTGGAACAGCGTGATGAGCGCGACGACGCCCATACGCGGCTCGCGGTAGCGGATCGCGATGACGATCAGGATGCCGACGCACGACAGGAGGAAGGCCAGGATGGAGCTGCCGATGACGGATGCACCCCAGCTCGCGCCGATCGTCTCGATCTGGACGTTCGTGCCGTTGATGCCGAGCTGGCTTTCGACGTTCATCATGATCTGGTTGGCATCGGTCGAGACGGTGTTGGTCGTCTTGACGATGAAGCCGGGGTTGCCGCTCGCGTCGGTCGAGGTCTGAATGGACGAAATCTGCGATTCGATGCCGAGCGAGTCTGCCGCAGACGAGAAGGCATCTTTGACCTGGTCTTGCGTGATGTCGCCCGTGTTGGTGATCTGGATGGACGTGCCACCCGAGAACTCGGTGCCCAAGGTGAGCGCAGAGCCCGTGGTGACAAGGCTCACGACGAGGCCGATGGCGGCCAGCGCTATAAGGATTCCGGAGAGGATGAACCCGTACTTCCAGAGTCCGACGAAATTGAATTGCCTATGCGGACGCAGAGATTTCATGGTTACCTCCCCTCCTTTGCATGGAACGCGCCTTCGTTGACATCATCGCCAATCCCCCAGAACCCTGGGTGCCTGCGGATGACGCCCGGGCCGAGCAGACGCATGATCGGGCCGGAGAAGAGGAACATGATGACGAGGTCGCAGATGATGCCGAGCGCGAGCGTCAGGCCGAAGCCGCGCACATCGCCCATGGCGACGAAGTACAGGATGAGGGCGGACACGAGCGTGACCACATCGGCGTCGATCGAGGTGAAGATGCCCTCGTGGACGCCCGAGACCGAAGCGCTCTTGACCGACTTGCCCTGCCTGATCTGCTCGTGGAAGCATTCCATGATGAGAATCGAGGAGTCTGCCGCCATGCCGATGTTGACGATGATGCCCGCGATGCCGGGGAGCGTGAGGCTGAACCACCCGAGCTGCGACAGCCCCGCGAGAAGCCCCAGGTACACAACCGACATGATGATGATGGACACGGCCGGCAGCAAACCGAGGCCGTTGTAGAACACGAGCATCCAGATGATGACGAGCGCAAGGCCGATGAGCGCCGCCATGATGCCGGAGAACAGCGCGTTTTGGCCGAGCGTCGGGCCGACGGTGCTCGCCTGCTCGATGTGCAGCGAGACGGGCAGCGAGCCGGAGTTGATGATGGTCTTGAGCTGGTTTGCCTCTTCGGCCGTGTAGTTGCCCGTAATCTGGACCTGGCCGTTGGTGATGGCCGCCTGGACGGCAGGCGCGCTTTCCACCACGCCGTCGAGCAGGATGGCGATCTGGCCATGCGTGCTCACGAGCTCGGAGGTGACCTTGGCGAACTGGCTCGTGCCCTCGGAGTCGAGGTCGAGGTTGACGGCGTAGCTGGCAGAGCCCTGGGGCCTGCCCACCGTGACGTTGGAGACGCTGTCGCCCGTCATGAACGCGGTGTAGCTGACGCCGGACTCCTTGAGGTTCATGCCCGTGAGCCCCTGCTGGATGTAGGTGCGGACGTTTTCGTCTTGGATGTCGTTGACGTTGACGAACTCGAGGATGCCCTGGCTGGACAGCGTGTCGAGGATGGCCTGGGAGTTTTCCTGGGCGCCGGGGATCTGCACCAGGAAGGAGTTGCTCCCCTGCTGCTGGACCGTCGCCGCCGAGGCACCCGACGCGTTGACGCGGTTGGTGATGACCTGCTGCGCCTGGTTCATCTGGTCGCTCGTGATGGCCGAGCCGTCGTTGGTGGACGCGCTCAGGTTGACGGAGACGCCGCCTTGGATGTCGAGGCCCATGGTGATCTTGTCCTGCGGGGGATACAGTAGGACAAGCGATGCGATGAGCGCCGCGAGGATGACGACGAGGGCGACGACGCTGCCCTTCTTGCGCCCGCTGCACGCCTCGGCGGGCGTGCTGTGCGCGGGCTTGTCGGCGCCTCTGCGCGGGCTGCGCTCGACGCTTGCAAGGCCCTCCTTGCGCATCGCCTCCTGCTTGGCCTTGGAGCGCGCTGCGGCCTTGGCCTTCTTCTCGGAACGCCTACGCTGCTTCTCCATTTCCTTCTTGCCGCGCGCCTTGAGCTTTTCAGCCTCGCGGCGCTGCTTCTCGAGGTACTTGGGATCGCTTTTCAGGGCTTCCTGGCGAGCACGCTCGTCGGCGGCCTTCTGGCGCGCCTGCGCTGCCATCTTCTGGTAGCGTTCGGCGTCGCGCTGCTGCCGTGCCCTGTCCTTTTCCCGCTTCTTGGCGGCTTTCTCGCGCTCTTTCGCGAGTTCCGCGTTCATCTTCTCGGCTTGGGCGCGACGGCGCTCCTCACCGGCAGATGACTTGTTGTTCTTCGCCATCAAAACTCCCGGATATGACTGGCATTATTCTTTGCCGTGAATAGCTGCTGCGTATTGTAGCGCAGCAGTCACGTGCTGCATTCTACAGCAGAGATTGCTGTTGACCGCAGATGTTGCCCAGAAAGGAGCGGCGGTGCAACTCGCACGGCCCCAGCTCGTGCAGGGCCTCGATATGCGCGGCGGAGCCGTAGCCCTTGTTGCTGTCGAAGTGGTAGGCAGGATAGCTTTGCGCGTACTCGACCATGAGCGCATCGCGCGTGACCTTTGCGACGATGCTTGCCGCGGCAATGCACGCCGCCTTGCCATCCCCCTTGACGATGGTCTTCTCGTTGGCATGGAGGTGGATGGGATTGCCGTCGACGAGCACCGCGTCCGCGCCGCTCCCGTTGCCCCGCGCGGCGATGTCGCGCTCGCAGGCGGCAAGCGCCCTGCCCATGCACACGCGAAGCGATGCGGCCATGCCGCAGGCGTCTATCTCGTCGGGAGGGATATGGCATATGCCCACCCCCAAGGCGACCTCGCGAATCTGCGCGGCCAGCGCCTCGCGGCGTTTGGGGGACAGCTTCTTGGAATCGTCGATGCCGACGACCTGCGGCTCGTCGGGGAGCGCAACGGCAGCGACCGTGAGCGGGCCGGCAAGGGCGCCACGGCCCACCTCGTCGATTCCGACGACGATGCCGAGACCGCCTACCTCCCGCATAAAAGAGTAAAGCTCCGACGTGTGGATACGCCGGAGCTCCTCGCGCTCTTTTCTGGTGACGCCGATGGCCTAGAAGCCCTTCTCGCGGATGCGAGCAGCCTTGCCGACCTTGTCGCGCAGGTAGTAGAGCTTTGCACGACGGACAGCACCGTGGCGGACGACCTCGATCTTCTCGATCTTGGGAGAGTACACCGGGAAGGTGCGCTCGACGCCGACGCCGAAGGAAATCTTGCGAACCGTGAAGGTCTCGCGGCTGGAAGCGCCCTGACGACGGATGACGTCGCCCTCGAAGACCTGAATACGCTCGCGGTTGCCCTCTTTGATGCGGTAGTGAACCTTGACGTGAGAGCCAGCATCAAACTGCGGAACTTCCTTGATCTGCTGCTGCTCAATTGCGCGGATGTAATCCATGTTGAGTCCCTTTTCTCTAGAGATGCGATGCGTTTCGCGTGCGGGCTCATCCCCACGGAGGAAACGACACAAGCAGACAGAATACAGCAACAGCGGCGCGTCCGCAATGGCAAGCTGAGCTTTTTTAGAACAGGTCGAACGGGTCCACGTCCACGGCGACGCGCACGTCTTCCGCCGACTTCTTCCGCTTTGCCAGCAGAGGCGAAAGGATGCTCGAGATGTCCGCGTTGACCGGCGCCTTGATGAGGATGTGCCAGCGGAAGTAGCCTCTCAGCTTGCCGAGCAGGCACGGGCTCGGCCCGAGCAGCGTCCACTCGTACCCGGCGCTGATAAGCGCAGAGCCGATGGCAAGCGCAAGCTCGGTAGCCACCTTGCGCACGGGCTGTTCCCGCTTGCCCCAGACCAATACGTTGGCAAGCCGCGCGTACGGCGGGTACAGCAGCTCCTGCCTGAGGGGCAGCTCCTCTTCGAGGAACAGCCCTCGGTCGTGCGCGGCGGCGGCCCGGATGGCCGGATGCTCGGGCCAATAGGTCTGGACGACCACGTGCCCGGGTTTGTCGCCGCGCCCCGCCCTGCCGCTCACCTGCTCGAGCAGCTGGTAGGTACGCTCGCCGGCGCGAAAATCGGGCAGCTTCAAGGTCGTGTCGGCGTTGATGACGCCGACGAGCGTGACGTCGGGAAAGTCCAGGCCCTTTGCGATCATCTGCGTGCCGAGCAGGATGCCGCCCTCGGACTCCCTGAACTGCTCGAGCAGGCGCTCATGGGCGCCCTTGCCCTTGGTCGAGTCGGCGTCCATGCGCACGATGGGCATGTCGTCGGGCACGATCTGCCTGAGCTCGGCCTCCACGCGCTCCGTGCCCGTGCCGAACTTGCGCAGGTACGGGCTACCGCAACGTGGGCAGCGCGGCGGCACCGGCTCCACGTGGTCGCAGTGATGGCAGGCAAGGCAGTTGTCCCGCTCGTGGTAGGTCAGCGAGACGGCGCAATCGGGGCAGGTGGGCACGAAGCCGCACTCGCGGCACAGCACGAACGAGGCAAAGCCGCGCTTGTTCAGCAGCAGCACCGCCTTCTCGCCGCGTTCGTGGACGCCCATGAGCGCATCGACGAGCGTCTTCGAGAACATCGAGCGCGAGCCGTTCGAGAACTCCCTGCCCATGTCCACCACGTCGACCGGCGGCAGGGGTCTGCGGTTGGGCCGCTCGGGCAACACGACATGGCGCCAGCTGCGAAACGGATTGGCCCCTCCCTCGCAGCTCGCAAGCGTGTCGATGCTGGGCGTCGCCGAGCCGAGCACGAGCGCGGCCTTTCTGATCTCGCACATCTTGAGTGCGACGTCGCGTGCGCTGTAGCGTGGCGCGGAATCCTGCTTGTAGGAGCCCTCGTGTTCCTCGTCGATGATGACGAGGCCCAGATTGGCGATTGGGGCAAACAACGCGCTGCGCGTGCCGACCACCACGTGCGCCTCGCCTTGGCGCACGAGGTCCCACTGGTCGAAGCGCTCCCCCACCGACAGGCGCGAATGCAGCACGGCGACATCGTCGCCGAAACGCGCGCGGAAGCGCCCGACCGTCTGCGGCGTCAGCGAAATCTCGGGGACGAGCACGATGGCGCCCTTGCCGCGTTCGAGCGCATAAGAGATCGCCCGCAGGTACACTTCGGTCTTTCCCGAGCCGGTGATGCCGTCCATGACGACGACGTTGCCGTGCGCCGCATCGCGCCCCGCAACCGCCGCGTCCACGGCTTCGAGTGCGCCTGCCTGCCCCTCGGTGAGCTGGTCGAGCTCGACGTCTGGGCGCCTGGACTGCTCCATGGCAAAGCGGATGCGCCTTCTGCTTTCCAGGCGCACGACGCCGCGCTTCTCGAGCGCCTTAAGCGTCGCGTTGACGGACCCGAGCTCGACGGTGAGCTCGGCGACGCGCATGCCGCCTTCTGCCAGGGCATCCAGTACCGCACGCTGCTTGGCGGCTGTCTTCGCGGGAACGAACTGCGCGGCGGCAGCGGTCGGGAACACCCAGCGGTCATCGACGGGCCCGACTCCCGGATGCACGAGCTTCCATTCCCCATCGACGCGCTTGATCTTGGGGGCGCCTCCGGGGGGCGTGAACAGGTGCAGCGCGCTGGTGAGCGGGCAGAGGTACTCACGCGAAATCCACCTGATGAGCTCGACGGCGGACGCGTCGAAATACGGGGTCGAGAGCACGCCTGCGAGGGGCTTGATCTTTGCCGGGTCACCTCCGTCGGCGATGATGTCGTCTTCTGAGAGCTCTTGGAGGCCGACGACGTAGGCGACGACGGGACGGTTGCCAAAGTCGACGCTCACCGCGCAGCCGACCTGCACCGAGGAAAGCTCGTGCGGCACGCGGTAGAAGAAGGCGCGGTCGAGCGCACGCGCGGATACATCGACTATGACTGACGCCAGGTACATGCGGCTTATCCGTTCTAGATACAAAGCGGGACGCGCAGTACGCGTCCCGCTCGCTTCATCTGCGTTGTCGAATGCGACTACAGGCCGCAGGCGGCCTTGAGCTCGTCGACGCGGTTGGTCTGCTCCCAGGGGAAGCCCTCGCGGCCGAAGTGGCCGTATGCAGCGGTCTTGGAGTAGATCGGACGCTGCAGGTCGAGGTCGCGCAGGATAGCGCCCGGACGCAGGTCGAAGACCTCGGAGACGGCCTTTTCGATCTTGTCCTCATCGACATGCGCCGTGCCGAAGGTCTCGACGAGGAGGCTGAGCGGCTTGGCGACGCCGATAGCGTAGGCGATCTGGATCTCGCAGCGGTCGGCGAGACCCGCGGCGACGACGTTCTTGGCAACCCAGCGGGCTGCATAGGCGCCGGAACGGTCGACCTTTGTCGGGTCCTTGCCAGAGAACGCGCCGCCGCCGTGACGGCCCATGCCGCCGTAGGTGTCGACGATGATCTTGCGGCCGGTGAGGCCAGCGTCGCCCATGGGGCCGCCGACGACGAAGCGCCCGGTCGGGTTGACGTAGATCTCGCAGCCCTCCCACTTGACGCCTTCCTTCTCGAAGACCGGCTTGATGACGTTCTCGATCAGGTCCTCGCGGATCTGGGCCTGCTCGACCTTATCGGAATGCTGCGTGGAGATGAGCACCTTCTCGACGCCGGTCGGCTTGCCATCGACGTAGCGGACGGAGACCTGGGTCTTACCGTCGGGGCGCAGGTACTCGAGCGTGCCGTTCTTGCGGACCTCCGTCAGGCGCTCGGCAAGGCGATGCGCGAGGTAGATGGGCATCGGCATGAGCTGGGAGGTCTCGTTGCAGGCGTAGCCGAACATCATGCCCTGGTCGCCGGCGCCGATCTCGTCCAGCGGGTCCTTATCCGCAGAGTCCTTGTAGTTGGAGCTCGCGTCGACGCCCTGCGCGATGTCGGGGCTCTGCTCGTGGATGGCGTTGATGACGCCGCAGGTGTCGGCATCGAAGCCGAACTTTGCGCGCGTGTAGCCGATGTTGCGGATCGTGTCGCGGACGACCTTGTCCACGTCGATGTACGCCTGGGTGCGAATCTCGCCCGTGACCATGACGAGACCCGTGGTAACGACGGTCTCGCATGCGACGCGCGCGTTCTTCGGGTCGGCGGCAACGCCATTCGGGGCGATGTAGCCCTTCGCGGCAAGCTCGGTTTCCTTCTCGAGGATTGCATCGAGAATCGCATCTGAAATCTGGTCGCAGATCTTGTCCGGATGGCCTTCCGTCACAGATTCAGAAGTAAAGAGATATGAGTTCTTGCTCATGTGCACTCCTGCTGGTATAGCTTGAACAGATGGGGACTACCTTAACACTCTAGCCAGGATAATTGCACCCTAAATGTCGATAGGCCCGCTCCGTGGCCTGTCTTCCCTTCGGGGTGCGAAGTATCAGGCCCTGCTTGAGCAGGAACGGCTCGTAGACGTCCTCGATGGAATCCGTCTCCTCTCCCAGCGCGCTCGCGAGCGTGGAAAGGCCCACCGGCCTGCCCCCAAACGTGTTCACGAGCATGTCGAGGATACGGTTGTCCATGGGGTCGAGCCCCAGCTCGTCCACCTCGAAAAACGCCAGCGCCGCACGGGCGACCTCGGCCGTGATGATGCCGTCGTAGCGCACCTGGGCAAAGTCGCGCACGCGTTTGAGAAGCCTGTTGGCGAGGCGCGGCGTCGCACGCGAACGGCGGGCGATCTCTATCGCGCCCTGCTCGTCGACCTCGACGCCCAGAAGCGTCGCCGACCTCACGACGATGTCGCGCAGCTCCTCGACCGTGTAGTACTCGAGATGGAACGCCGCGCCGAAGCGGTCGCGCAGCGGACCGGTCAGAAGGCCCGTGCGCGTCGTTGCCGCGACGAGCGTGAACCGCGGAATCTCGAGGCGGATGGAGCGCGCCGCAGGACCCTGCCCGATGACGATGTCGAGCGCATAGTCCTCCATCGCCGGGTACAGAACCTCCTCGACGGCACGGTTGAGGCGGTGGATCTCGTCGATGAACAGCACGTCGCCCTCTTCGAGGTTCGTGAGAATCGCCGCGAGGTCGCCGGGGCGCTCGATTGCAGGGCCCGACGTTGTCTTGATGTTGACGCCCATCTCGTTGGCAACGACCGTGGCAAGCGTCGTCTTGCCCAAGCCCGGAGGACCCGAGAACAGCAGGTGGTCAAGCGGCTCGCCGCGAAGCTTGGCCGCCTGGATGAGCACGGAGAGGTTGTCCTTGATACGCCGTTGCCCCAGGTACTCGTCAAGCGTGGCAGGGCGCAGGCTCACCTCGCCCACGGCGTCTTCGGGCGCCGCGTCCGCATCCACGAGGCGGGCGTCGCTGTGAAAGTCCCCGTCGGAGACGAAGCCGGGTGCTTCCCATGCACTCATGCCCTACCTCCCAACTGCTTAAGCGCATAGCGCATGATGGCGGAGACGTCCTCGGACGTGCACCCCTTGAGCGCGGCCGCGATTTCCGGCGACGTGAAGCCCATCGACTCGAGTGCGGCGGAAGCATCGGCCATGGCGCCGCTTTTTGCCGAGTCTTCGGCGGCGCTGAACTGGTCCGCTTCCGACTTGAGTATGCCCTGCAGCTCCAGCACGACGCGCTGCGCGGTCTTCTTGCCGACGCCCGGCACCGAGGAGATCCTCGTGACGTCGCCTGCCGCAATCGCCGAGGCGAGCTCTTTGGGATTGAAGGTCGAAAGCGCCGAGATGGCCATCTTGGGGCCGATGCCGCTCACCCCGATGAGCTTGACGAACATCTCCTTCTCTGCCGCATCGCAGAAGCCGAACAGCGACATGCCGTCGTCTTTGACGTGCAGGTAGGTCCACACCTGCGCCGTGTTGCCGACTGCAGGCAGCGTGCCGAGCGCCTTCGAGGACATCGACATCTCGTAGCCGATCCCGTTTGCCTCCAGTATCACGCCGTAACCGTCTTTGTGCGCGATGATGCCCTTCACGTACGCGATCACGTCATGCCCTCCTCTTCTTCATGCTGCGCTCCTTGTCCAGGGCTGCCTGGACGCGCGCCTCGAACTTGCTCTTTGCCTCTGCAGCAGACGCCTTGTCGTCCATGCGCCCCGACAGGCGCGCGGCGCTCTGCTTTTCTATCTCGCGGGCCGTGCGCAGGCGCGCATGCGTGATTGCCGCCGCGAGCGCGTCGGCAGCATGGTCGGGCTTGGGCTCGTGGTCCAGCTTGAGGATGGCCTTGACCATGTACTGGACCTGCTCTTTGTCTGCCGCGCCCGTCCCGACGACTGCCTGCTTTATCTGCATGGGGGTGTATTCGCCGTACTCGAGCCCCTTGTAGGCGCAGGCAACGAGCGCCGCCCCGCGTGCCTGCGCCGTGGGGATAGCCGACTTGGCATTCTCGCCGAAGTAAATGCCCTCGACGCTCAGCGACCCGGGCATGTACCTGTCGATAATCTCGCACAGGTTGTCGTGGATGATCGCGAGCCGCGTGGGCAAGTCGTAGCGGTTCGTCGTGGAGATGCACCCGTAGGCAAGCGGCTCGACGCGTGCGCCCGTGCACTTGATGACGCCCCACCCCGTGTTCGCAAGACCGGGGTCTATTCCCATGATGACCGATGAAACCACGACGACTCCTACAACCAAACAAATGTTCGCACACAGCATAGAGGTTCGACTGCTCGAGCGCAAGGCGCGTGATTCGGGGGCAACTGAACGAAAACTCCGCTGCTGACCTGCGCACATCGTATCCGCCTCCGATATTGCTCGGAGATAGGTCGTGGTCGCCTCTGGGAAGTGCTCAGATTTTAGGGGGTGGTTTTGGCAGGTGGTTCGGATTGATGGTTTGGCCGTGCGCAAAAGGCGCATCGATCATTCGACCTGCCCGACTTGGGCACTGGGAAAGTAGGTAACCATGAGAGGACAGCCAGGACGCCTGAGAAAGGCCCCGCTAAACGCATTCAACGTAACCTTGACCCTCGCACTCGTAGTCTTGATGTGCGTGCCGATGCTCTCGGGAGCAGCGCCCGCCAAACGTGCGGACGCCGCTTCCGACCCGATCCACCTCAACGTGGGAGGCTCGATCTACTACGCGGGCTACGAGACCCACTGGATGGACGTCGACGGGGCCATGGCGTATTGCGCCCAGCCCCAGATGCAGACTCCGCCTTCGGGCACGTACGAGAAAAGCCCGCTGCGCACGGTGCCGTCCGGCGTCACGCAGGCGAGCGTCGAGCAGATGGCCGCGGGCATCTACTACGGCTTCGGCGGCCCGGGCTTCGACGAGTCCAAGCGCTACTTCCCCGCCACCTGGTTTGACGGGACCCCCATGAACGACGAGCGCTACGCCGCGCTCACCCACATCATCGTCTCCGACATCTATTCTTGCACGGGCAGCCTCGCGCTGCAGGGCACGAGCGACGAGTTCAGAGAGTGGGCCAGCTACAACGTCATCGGCTACTCGGCAGACGACGGCCGCTCGCTCAACCCCAATGCGACGCGGCGCGTGCTCGCCGACGTCGGAAACGAGCTGCCGGCACCGCCTGCGAGCTTTGTCGACTCGTGCTTCACGCTCAGGACCGGAAACGGCAACCAGGATATCGTCGGCTATGTCCCGCAGGGAAAGGTCTCCGTCCAAAAGAGCAGCGCAAATACGGGCATTTCTGCAAGCAACGGCGCCTACTCGCTTTCCGAGGCGGTCTACGGCATCTACTCCGACCAGGCGTGCGCCAATCAGGTCGCGACGATAACCACTGACGATGCGGGCTACGCAGAATCCGAGTACCTCGCCTTGGGCACGTACTACGTGAAGGAGCTCACCGCATCCTACGGCTTCGCCCTGGACGC
>CACZQA010000209.1 GCA_902783175.1 uncultured Coriobacteriaceae bacterium | reverse complement strand
CCAACCACCTCGACCTCGAGAGCGTGCGCTGGCTCGAGAACTTCCTGCGCACCTACAACGGCGCCGTGCTCGTGGTCAGCCACGACCTCGCGTTCATGAACGCGATGGTCGACCACGTGGCAGAGATCGACAACGGCGAGGTCAAGCTCTACACGGGCAACTACGATTCGTTCATGCGGCAGCGCAAGGAGCGCCGCGCGCAGCTCATCGCCATGAAGGAGGCACAGGACAAGGAGATCGCGCACCTCGAGGCCTTCGTCGAGAAGTTCCGCTACAAGGCGACCAAGGCAAAGCAGGTCCAAGACCGGGTGAAGAAGCTCGAGCGCATCCAGCGCATCGTGATCCCCGAAGAGAAGAAGAAAGTGCATTTCGACTTCCCGCAGCCCAAGCGCACGGGCGATTGCGTCATGCACCTTGAAAACGTCTCGAAGTCCTACGGCGACAAGCACGTCTACGAGGGCCTCGACCTCACCATCTGGCGCGGGCAGAAGATCGCGCTCGTCGGGCCCAACGGCTCGGGCAAGTCGACGCTGCTCAAGATGATCGCCGGCGTGTCCAAACCCGACGTGGGCAATGTCGTGAACGGCACCCACGTGCATGTCTCGTACTTCGCGCAGCACCAGCTCGAGGAGCTCGACCTGCGCAAGACGGTGTTCCAGGAGCTGGACAACGCCGCGCCGGGCTGGACGCGCACGCAGGTCCAGACGCTGCTCGGCGCGTTCCTGTTCAAAGGCGACGACGTCGACAAGAAGGTGAGCGTGCTGTCCGGCGGCGAGAAGGCGCGCCTCGCGCTGGCCAAGATGCTCGTCCAGCCCACGCCGCTGCTCTGCCTGGACGAGCCAACCAACCACCTCGACATCAGCTCGGTCGACATCCTCGAGCAGGCGCTGCAGGCGTTCCAGGGGACGGTCGTGCTCATCAGCCACGACCGGCATCTCATCCGCTCCGTGGCCGACCGCATCCTCTACATCGACGGCGGGCAGGTGACCGACTACCAGGGAGATTACGACTACTTCCTGTACAAGTCGGGGCAGGTCGACATCAACGGCAACCCGACCATGACGGCCGAAGAGGTCAACCACCGCATGTCGCGTCGCGACGACACCATGGACTCGCCCGAGAAGCGCGCCGCCAACGCCGCGAAGGCCGAGGCCAAGCGCGATGCGAAGGGCGCGGTGCCCGTCAACAAGATGGGCAAGCGCGCAGGCCTTGCCACGGGCGCGGCCACGAAGGGCTCGGCTCCCAAGAGCAAGGAGCAAAAGCGCGCCGAGGCAGAGGCCCGCAACCGCGTCTACCGCAAGCTCAAGAAGGAGCGTGCGCGCATCGCCCAGCTCGAAGAGCAGATGGAGCGCGACGACAAGCGCAACAAGGAGCTCCTCGAGCTCATGGCGGACGAGAGCCTGTACGCCGACAAGGAGAAGTTCTCCGAGGCGCTCGAGGAGTACAACGAGCTCAAGGTGCGCATGCCCGCCAACGAGGCGGAATGGCTCGAGCTCTCCGCCAAGGTCGAAGACGAGATGAAGCAGGCAGGAGCTCAGCAATGATCAGCGGCAACGTGTTCCAGCAGGTCGTGCTCATCGCGCTCATGGTCCTCGCGTTCATCCCCGCGATCGTCCTGCACGAGTGCGCACACGGCTATGCGGCCTACAAGCTCGGCGACAACACGGCCAAGAACGCGGGGCGCCTCACGCTCAACCCCGTGGCGCACGTCGACCTGTTCGGCACGATCATCTTGCCGGGCATCCTCATCGCGACCTCGGTGCTGAGCGGCGGGCTCGGCATCATGTTCGGCTACGCCAAGCCCGTGCCGTACAACCCCAACAACTTTTCCGACGTCCGCAAGGGCGAGGTCATCGTCGGGCTCGTCGGGCCCGTCTCCAACCTCGCGATGGCGCTGGTGGGAGCCGGTATCGCCTGGCTCGGCAACTATCTCTACCTGGTCATCCCCGAGCTGGCGATTTACGTGTGGTACTTCGGCGTGTACTTCTGCCAGGTCAACCTGTGCCTCGCGTTCTTCAACCTCATCCCGCTGCCGCCGCTCGACGGCAGCGTCATCATCGCGCCGCTCCTAAGCGACAACGCGCTGCGCACCTACTACAAGGTCCAGCAGTACTCGATGTTCATCCTGCTCTTGCTCGTCCTCGTGCTCCCGTACTTCACGAACGTCGACATCATCGGGATGTACCTGAACGCGACGGCGGGCAACCTCGCGCACTTCATGCTGCCGCGCTAGGAGTTCGCGCGGCGCGCCTTTGACGCGGCGGCTTCGCGGATGCGGCGGCAAACCGCTACAATACGGACTCGAATACAGGCGAGTCCAATCACGAGAAAAGGGCAGGCACAGTGTCATTCCGCGTACGAGTTGAGGCGTTCGAGGGCCCGTTCGACCTGCTGCTCCGCCTCGTGTCGCGCCAGCGCATCGACATCGGCGCCATCTCCATCGCGCAGATCGCAGACCAGTACCTCGACGAGGTCGAGCACATGAAGGACCTCGACCTCGACGTGGCGAGCGACTTCCTCGTGGTCGCGGCGACCCTGCTGCAGATCAAGGCGGCCTCGCTCGTGCCCGACGAGGGCACCCCGGACCTCGAGCTCGACGACGAGTTCTCCGACCTCTCGCCAGAAGAGACGCGCGACATCCTGGTCGAGCGGCTCGTCACCTACAAGCAGTTCAAGAACGCGGCGGCGGCGCTGGGCAGCAGGCTCGAGAACGAGGGGCACATGCACCCGCGCCAGGCGGGGCTCGAGCCGCAGTTTCTCAACCTCATGCCCGACTACTTAAAGGACGTGACCCTGCACGAGCTTGCCGTCATCTGCGCCGACCTGGCCGCGCGCCGCGACACGTTCCTGCTCGAGGCGGAGCACATTGCTGCTGTGCCCATCTCGATGGAACAGCACGTCGAGGGCATCTACCGCACGATGAAGCGCCGCAAGTCGCGCACGTTCAACCAGCTCGTGGGCGACAATCCCACGCCGGAGCTCGTGGTGGTGACGTTCCTCGCCGTGCTGGAGCTGTACAAGCGCGGCGTCGTCTCGCTCGAGCAAGACGATGCGTTCGAGGACATCAGCCTGAAGATGGAGGATTCGGCGCCCGAGATCACGGACTTCTCGGTTCCCGATTGGGGCATGCCAGAAGACCCGACGCTCGAGCAAGAAGACGGAGCGGTCGTGCTCGAGACCGAAGAGGCGCTCGCGCGCGCCGAAGAGCAGGAGATCGCGCAGAAAGACGGCGCAGGCGAAGCAGGGCACGATGGACAGGCCACCCAGGCGGCGGCAGACGACGAGGCTGAAAACAGGCAGCCCGAGGAGCAGGAGTAGGCGCATATGGCACGTGACGAGGCACACGCAGAACTGATGGGGGCGGCGGAGGCGCTGCTGTTCGTCTCGGACGAACCGGTGAGCTCGGCCAAGCTCGCGGCTATCCTCGAGATATCCCCGGTAGAGATGGACGAGGTCCTAACGGAGCTTGCCGCGGAGTACGCCGACGAGAACCGCGGCATGCAGCTGCGCGAGGTCGCGGGCGGGTGGCGCTTCTACTCGCACCCGGCCTACCACGACCTAATCGAGCGCTACGTCATCTCGTGGGACACGCGGCGCCTGTCGCAGGCGGGTCTCGAGGTGCTCGCCATCATCGCGTACCATCAGCCCGTCACGCGCGCGGGCATCAACGCCATCCGCGGCGTCAACTCCGAAGGCGTCGTCTCGTCGCTCGTCGAGAAGGGCCTCGTGCGCGAGATGGGCCGCGACGACGCCCCGGGCAACGCGATCCTCTACGGGACGACGCGCAGCTTCCTCGAGCGCTTCGGCCTGAAGAGCGTCAAGGACCTGCCGCCGCTCGAGGACTTCGCGCCCGACGAGGAGAGCCGCGAGTACATCCGCGAGCGCTTGAGCGGCATGGACGAGCAGCGCCGGCAGATGAGCTTCGACGAAGAAGACGAGCTCGGCGAGCGCGGGCTGGATGTGCGCCTCGTCAACGCCGACGGCAGTGCGCGCGTCGAGGAGGTCGACCGCGGCGACGACGAGCGCCACGACGACCCCGAGGCGCTTGCCGCGATCATCGGCAGCGCGATCACCGAGAAGGCAGACGTCGCCTTTGCCGGCCTGCAAGCTGCCGGGAGAGAGGGCGCCGCAGCAGACGACGAGTACGAGCAAGACGACGAGGAAGACATCCCGACGATCGAATGATGAACAAGACGACAACCCCCGAGCCACCCTATCCCATGCGCCTGCAGAAGTTCCTCGCGCGCGCCGGCGTCGCCAGCCGCCGCGGCTCCGAAGACCTCATGACCGCCGGCCGCGTCACCGTGAACGGCAAGGTCACGACCGAACTCGGCAGCAAGGTCGACCCCAAGACCGACGTCGTGTGCGTCGACGGGCGCGAGGTGCACCTGCAAGACGGGTCGGTCTACCTCATGCTCAACAAGCCGGCTGGCTACCTCACCACGATG
>CACZQA010000208.1 GCA_902783175.1 uncultured Coriobacteriaceae bacterium | reverse complement strand
CTCGGCGGTCTTGGCGAAGCCTTCGTACATGTCGGTCCACTCGTAGTTCTCGCCGTCTGCCGCGTCGTTCAGGTTGTCGAGCGTGCCCGGGACGTCCCCGCCATTGAGGTACTTGAACCAGATCTTGGCGTGCTCCTTCTCGTTGTGAGAGGTCTCGAGGAACAGTGCCGCGATCTGCTCGTAGCCGTCCTTCTTCGCCTTGCTGGCATAGTACTGGTATTTGGTGTGAGCCTGAGACTCGCCGGCAAACGCCGCCTGCAAGTTCTTCTCAGTCTGGCTGCCCTTAAGGTCCATGATTCCTTACCCCTTCTTCTGGATACAAATTCCTGTGAAGCGGACTCAAAAATCTGTCCGCGATCAGTATAGAACGGGCATGAGACAAATAACCCCCGCGAGACGCATTTTCACAAGTTCAGCGGCGCATCCTACCTGCGCAAACCGCATTGCCCGAATCGGGGGGCGCTAGGCAATCGTGTTGATGTCGTACGGAGTCGTCTGGTACACGTAGTAGTTAAGCCAGTTGGAGTACAGAAGGTTCGCGTGCGCGCGCCACTTCTTGATCGGACGGGCGCTCGGATCGTCGCCGGGAAAGTAGTTTTCGGGGACGGCGGGATTCTTGCCGGCAGATAGGTCGCGCAGGTACTCTTCCGCAAGCGACAGGGCATCGTACTCGGGATGGCCCGCGATGAACACCTGCTTGCCGTTATCGGTCATGAGCGCGTAGGGGCCTGCCTCCTCCGAGGTGGCAATGACCCTGAGCCGGGGCTCTGCCAGGATGTCCTCGAGCCTGTTGCCCGTATTGCGCGAGTGCGGCGCCCAGAACACGTCGTCGTTGCCGCGTAGCAGCATAGACGACTTGCGGTCGACCTTGTGGAGGAACACGCCGTGGAGGCGCTTGGGCAGGCGGTACTTGGGAATCCCGTAATGGTAGTAGAGCGCGGCCTGCATGCCCCAGCAGATGTGGAACGTGCTCGTGACGTGCGTCTTGGACCATTCCATGATCTCGCAGAGCTCGTCCCAGTAATCGACCTGCTCGAAGGGCAGGTCCTCGACCGGAGCACCCGTGATGATGAGGCCGTCGAACTTCCGGTCTTTCACGTCGTCGAAGGTCTGGTAGAACGCGATCATGTGGTCGCTCGCCACGTGTGTTGCGACGTGGCTTTTAACCTGCATGAGCTCGAGCTCCACCTGGAGCGGCGAATTGCTCAGCAGACGCGCGATCTGCGTTTCCGTCTTGACCTTGGTGGGCATGAGGTTGAGCAGGAGCACGTGCAGCGGGCGGATATCCTGCGTCATGGCGCGCGTCTCGGTGATGACGAAAATGTTCTCCGAGGCGAGCTCGGCCGTGGCGGGAAGGTCGCCGGGAATTTTTATGGGCATTGGTTCCTCTGCTTCACGTCGACGCGTGCACGCGCCCGTCTAGCGGGAAAGACGCGCACGCTCTTTGGAGACGTCGTCGCCGAGCTCTTCGCCAAGCTGTTCCACGAGCTTTTTGGCATTGCGGGACAGCTTGCGCGGAACGACGACGGTGACGTGGACGAGCAGGTCGCCGCGCTTGTCGTTTTTGCGGAAGCGCGGGAGGCCGTAGCCTTTGACGCGAATAGTCTGGCCGGGCTGGCACCCTGCCGGGATCTTGACGGGAACCTCCTCGTCTTCCATGATGCCGACGACTTTGATGTCGGCGCCGAGGGCTGCCTGCGCGATGGTGATGTTGGCGCGCGTGTGGAGATGGTCTCCGTCGCGCTCGAAGTACTCGTGCGGCTCGATGCGGACCGTCGCGATGAGATCGCCCGCGGGAGCGCCGTTCAGGCCGGCCTCGCCATGGCCCTGCACGCGAACCTGCTGCCCGTCGCGGATGCCCTTGGGGATTTCGATGGTGAGATGCGCACGGTCCGGAACGCGGCCCTGACCCTCGCACTCGGGGCACGGCTTGTCGATGACGTGGCCGGTGCCGCCGCAATCGGGGCAGGTGCTGGCCGTCTGCATGTCACCCAAGAAGGTGTGCTGGACGCTGACGACGCGGCCCGAGCCCTTGCAGCGCGAGCACTCGACCTCTTTGCCGCCGTCGGCACAGCCGGTGCCGCCGCACTCGTCGCAGGTGGCGAGGCGGTCGTACACGATGTCCTTCTTGACGCCGCGTGCGACTTCCTCGAGGGTGAGGCGCAGGCCGACTGCCATGTCGCGGCCGTTTCGGCGCTGCTGACGCGCGCCGCCTCCGCCCATGCCGCCAAAGAAGGAGCTGAAGATGTCTCCCATGCCGCCGAAGATATCGCTCATATCGACGGACTGGTAACCCCCGCCAAAGCCCTGTGCTGCATCGGCCGTGCCAAAGCGGTCGTACATGCTCTTCTTCTGGGGATCGGAAAGCACGTCGTAGGCCTCGTTGAGCTCCTTGAAGCGCTCTTCCGCGTCCGGCGCCTTGTTCACGTCCGGATG
>CACZQA010000207.1 GCA_902783175.1 uncultured Coriobacteriaceae bacterium | reverse complement strand
GTCGTCACCGACGAGGGCGAGCGCTTTAGCGCCCCCGAGGTCATCGCCGCGGTGGGGCGCGAGGGGGCGGACTGGTTCAGCCACATGTGCGTCGACCACGGCATCGACGCGGAGCCGGGGCAGGTGGATGTCGGCGTGCGCGTCGAGGTGCGCAACGAGGTCCTCGAGTACCTCAACAACAGCCTCTACGAGGCAAAGCTCGTCTACTATACGCCCACCTACGACGACAAGGTCCGGACGTTTTGCACCAACCCGGCCGGTGTCGTGGCGACCGAGTACTACGACGACGGGCTCGCCGTGGTGAACGGGCATGCCTACAAGTCGGACGACCTCAAGACCGAGAACACGAACTTCGCGCTGCTCGTCTCGAAGCGCTTCACCAAGCCGTTCCACGAGCCCATCGAGTACGGCAAGCACATCGCACGGCTCTCCAACATGCTCTCCGACGGGCGGATTCTCGTGCAGACCTACGGCGACCTCAAGCGCGGGCGCCGCACCGATGCCGAGCGCCTGCGCCGCAACAGCCTGCGTCCGACGCTCGTGGACGCGGAGCCGGGCGACCTGTCGCTCGTCTTTCCGCATCGCATCATGACTGACATCGTCGAGATGATGGGCGCGCTCGACCACGTGGCACCGGGCATCGCGAGCGACGAGACGCTGCTGTACGGCGTCGAGACGAAGTTCTACTCCAACCGCGTGCTCGTCGACACCTCGTTTCGCACGAACGTGAAGGGGCTGCGCGCGATAGGGGATGGTGCAAGCGTCACGCGCGGTCTGCAGCAAGCCTCTGCGAACGGCCTCGCCGTGGCACGTGCGATCCTGTCGGGCAACTGACGCGCGCCGGCGCCCCCGATGCCCCGCGCCCATGTGGGCTGCACGCCTCCGGCCTCCTGCGACGGCCCGGTATGCGGGCACGAAAAAGCCCTTCGAGCAGATGAGCTCGGAGGGCTTTATTGTTTGGTGCCTTCGCGCGGTGCGTGCGCGTGCCGCTACTTCATGAGCGACAGGATCGCCTCGCTGTATGCGGCGGGGTCCGCGATGTCGAGGCCCTCGGCCAGGAGCGCCTGGTCGTAGAGGATCTTCGCGTAGGTCTCGATCTTCTCGGTATCGTCGGCTGCCTGCGCGTTCTTGAGCGTCTCGAAGATCGCGTGCTTGGGGTTGATCTCGAGGATGTGCTTTGCCTCGGGCTTGTCCTGCGCGTCGGGGAAGTTCTTGAGGTACTTCTCCATGCCAAGGCTCACGGGGCCGTCTGCGGTGATGCAGCAGGCGGCGTCGGTCAAGCGCGTCGAGGTGACGACCTTGGTGACCTCGTCGCCCAGGGCGCCCTTCATGGTCTCGAACAGCGCGCTGTTGTCCTCGTCGCTCTTCTTGGCCTCTTCCTTCTCTTCCTCGGAGCCAAAGTCCAGCGCCTCGTCGCTCACGTTGTGGAACTTCTTCTCGTTGTACTCGCCGATGGACATCAGGCAGAACTCGTCGATGTTATCGGGGCACAGCAAAACGTCGAAGTCCTTGGCCAGCGCCGAGGTGACGTTCGGGCTCTTGGACAGGCGGTTGACCGTGTCGCCGTAGGCGTAGTAGATCTCTTCCTGGTCGTTTTTCATGTTGTCCAGGTACTCGGACAGCGTGATGGGCTTCTCGAACTTGGCGGAGTAGAACAGCAGCAGGTCTTCCAGCAGGCTCTTCTGCGCGCCGAAGGTGTTGTAGATGGCATACTTGAAGCCGTGGCCAAACTTGCCGAAGAAGTCCTCGTACTTTTCGCGCTCGTCTTTGAGCAGCTTCTCCAGCTCGGCTTTGACCTTCTTCTCGATGCGGTGCTCGATGGCCTTGAGCTGGCGGTCGTGCTGCAGCAGCTCACGCGAGATGTTGAGGTTGAGGTCGGGGCTGTCCACGACGCCGCGCACGAAGCCGAAGCAGTCGGGCAGCAGGTCCTCGCACTTCTCCATGATCATGACGTTGTTGCTGTAGAGCGCCACGCCGCGTTTGAAGTCCTTGCTGTACAAGTCGACGGGCGGGTTCTTGGGCACGAACAGCAGCGCGTCGTACGAGACGGTGCCCTCGGCGTGCAGCGAGATGGTGCACAGCGGGTCGTCGCTGTCGTGGAAGTGGTCTTTGTAGAACTCGTTGAGCTCTTCGTCGGTGACCTCGGACTTCTTCTTGGTCCAGATGGGGATCATCGAGTTGAAGGTCTCGGTCTCGGTGTAGTGCTCGTACTGCGGCGTGTAGTCGTCGCCGGCGTCCTCGGGCTTGGGCAGCTCGCGGCTCTTCTCGATGTCGCCTTGGATGGGGTAGCGGATGTAGTCGCTGTAGCGCTTGACCAGGTTGCGAATGGCGTTGATGTTGAGGTAGCGGTCGAACGACGAGTCATCGTCGTCTTCGCGGATGTGCAAGATGACGTCGGTACCGCGCTCGTCGCGCTGTGCCTCGGACACGGTAAAGCCCTCGACGCCGTCGCTTTCCCACTTGTTGGCGGTGTCGGAGCCGTAGGCCTTGGAAATGACCTCGACGTGGTCGGCAACCATGAACGAGGAGTAGAAGCCGACGCCGAACTGGCCGATGATGTCGACTTTCTCGAGGTCTTTGTCCTCGCTGTTCTTGAAGTCGAGGCTGCCGGAATGCGCGATGGTGCCGAGGTTCTTCTCGAGCTCCTCGGCGGTCATGCCGATGCCGTTGTCGCTGATGGTGAGCGTGCGCGCGTCTTTGTCGACGGCGACCTTGATCTTGAGGTCGCCGCGCGTGATGGTGTTGTCCTTGTTCTCGAGGGACGTCACGTACAGCTTGTCGAGGGAGTCGGAGGCGTTCGAGATCAGCTCTCTCAGGAAGATCTCCTTGTTGGTGTAGATGGAGTTGACCATCATGTCGAGCAGTTTCTTGCTCTCGGCTTTGAACTTGCGCATGGTGCCGAATCACCCTTTCGATTGACTGACAGTACGAAAACCGTATGAACCGATTCTATAGTGATGGCAGATAAGGATTTATCCGTTGTCACTAACATGTTACTTACTGCGTTATAAATCAGAATATCTAAGTCCAAACATATCAAGTTTGAAAACGCATTAATTGCGATTATTTGTCTCACGAGCAAGTACAATAGAGCCCGAGCTACCCAAACGAACCACTTTCCCGCAGCCGATGGGGGCATTTCACACATGGACCGCAAGCTAACGTACAACATGGCAATCTCGGCGCTGGGCGGCGCCCTGAAGTTCGGCATCGACCCGTCTCTCGAGCCCATCAAGCGCATGTGCCGGGCGCTCGGCGAGCCGCAGGACGCGTATTCCTGCGTGCAGGTGGCGGGCACGAACGGAAAGTCGTCCACGACGCGCATGATCGCCACACTCCTGAGAAGCCAGGGCCTCAAAGTGGGCACCTACACCTCGCCCCATCTGGTCAAGTACCCCGAGCGCATCGAGATAGACGGCCAGGTCGTCTCCGACCGCGCGTTTGCCGAGGGCGTCGAGGCCGCGCTTGACGCCGCCGAGGCAGCGCATGTCACGGCGACGGAGTTCGAGCTGCTCACCGCCGCGGCGCTGTGGCTGTTCGCGCGCGAGGGCGTGGATTGGGCCGTGCTCGAATGCGGCATGGGCGGGCGCTGGGACGCCACGAGCGTGTGCAGGCCCAAGGTTGCCGTCATCACCGGCGTCGCGCTCGAGCACACCAAGATCTTGGGCGACACCATCGAAAAGATCGCGGGCGAGAAGGCCGCCATCATCAAGCCGGGCTCCACGGCGGTGTTCGCTGACTCGCTGCCCGCACGCGAGGTCTTCGACGCGCAGGCCAAAAAGGTCGGTGCCGACGTGGTGGTTGCAGGCCCCATGCTGGTGGGGGCGTACGCCGGCTGCCTCGAGCACTTCCCGAGCTACCAGCATTCGAACGCCGCGACGGCGCTCACCGCAGCGCAGGCGGCGCTTGGCTACGCCATCGAGCCGCTGGCGGCAAACGAGACCTTCAGGAACCTGGTCATTCCCGGGCGCTTCGAGGTACTGCGCAAAGAGCCGCTGCTCATGATCGACGCGGCGCACAACCCGCAGTCCGCCCGCGTGCTCGCGCGCGAGCTCGCAGACCGCTTCATCACGGCCAAGGACTTCCAGTCGCACGTGGCCGAGAAGAAGGCGGCCGGAAAGGTGGAGATCCCCACGCTGCTTCTGGGCGTGCTCGCGGACAAGGACGTCCGCGGCGTCGTCGAGGCGCTGGCACCGCTGTTCAACAGGGTGGTGGTCACGGCGTCTCGCTCCAACCGCTCGATCTCCGGCAAGCACCTGGCAAAGATCGTCACGGAGGTGACGGGCAAGGAGCCGCAAGTGGCCCCGACCATCCCAGACGCGCTGCGCCTGCTGGAAGACGTCCCGGTCATCGCCACGGGCTCTATCACCGTTGCAGGAGAGGTTAAGCGCGTTTGGTGCTAAAATCCCACGTGTTCGTATTCGCCCACGACAACGAATGCTTGAGGGCCCATGAGTGACATTCTCTCCCAGCTCATCACCCTGCCCGTGCG
>CACZQA010000206.1 GCA_902783175.1 uncultured Coriobacteriaceae bacterium | reverse complement strand
TGACGGCGAGCAGTATCCAGCTTCCGATGCTCATTCCCGCTATTTGAGGCATAGTGCACACCTCTTCCTCTTGATAAGTTACGTATAACTAAATATGTTATCTATAACTAACTAATTGTCAAGTGCAATGTTCATCACGGCAAGCGATGCAGGCAGCTTTCACGAAAAGGGCAGGTAGGAGCGCTCCCTCGTGTCAAAATCAGGACTGGATGAAATCGGCAAACTGGGTGACGAGGGGACGAATGTCGTCCTCCTTCCAGAGGAACAGGCAAGTCAGTCTGCCGGGGCTTTCGAAGGGACGGTATACGACACCCGGAGCCTCGCGCACGAGATCCTCGGTCACGCAGGTGACGCAGTCCATGTACTTGAGCACCTCGAAAATCGCGCCGCCGTGAATGACAAAGCGCATCTTGGGCTGGATGGGGAGGCGCGCGAACTCGCGCAACGTCAGAGACGAGATGGGCGAAGGCTGACGCACGGGAAAGATGAACTCCTCGTTGCGCACGTCTTCCATCGTGAGGGATTCTTTCTCGGCGAGATGGTGGCCTGCGCGCATCGCGATGAATTCGCGCATCGTCGTGACAATGTGCATGTTCAGAGATGCCGGGACAATGCCAATGTCTGTGGTGAGCAGAAACGCACAGTCGATGTTTCCGGCGAGCAGGTTCTCGACAAGCAGCTCGTCGTCGTTCTCGACAATGCCAAAATCGGTCGACGGAGCCACCTCTTTGTGAAATTGAGCGAGCAGCTTTGCGGAGGCGCTCGTCTGCGTGAGGTGGTTGAAGCCGATGCGCAGGCGGTTGCTCTTGCGAAGCGTGCGCCCCTTGAGCGCGTTCATCCCATCACGTTGCGCATTGATCGCGCGCTGAGCATAGGGGAGAAACGCACGACCGTCTTCGGTCAGCGAGACATGGCGCGAGTTACGTTCGAACAGCTGCGTTTCAAGTTCTTTTTCGAGCGCCTGCACACGGCGCGAAATAACAGACTGATTGACGAATAGAGCGTCTGCCGCCTGGGTAAAACTCCCGCTATCCGCAACGGCGACAAAGGCCTGAAGACTCTCGATGAGCATGAAAACGCTCCAAAAAATCAATTATATCGAAATACAACAATAGATTATACCCTTGTTTATCTGCATCAATGCTTTTCTGCATACGAACATACAGATGCGCAATGGTCATTTTGTGAATGGGGGCGTATAAACCCACCTGGCACAAATCACATGTGAGCTTGTAAATGTACAGGGATTTTCGACTACGAAGGAGTTTTCTCGTGGCAGAAGAAAAGAAGCACCTCAGCGCCAAGGCGTGGGGCAAAAGCATCTGGTACGGCTTTATCGCCGGCATGATTTCCGGCATGGTCAAGATCGGTTGGGAGAACATCTTCCCTCCGCGCACCCCGGCCCGCAACGCAATCAACCCGCCGCAGCACATGGCACAGCAGCTCGGCTTCCCCGATGACGTCATCTTCAGCACCGTCTACTACAACGGGCAGCCTGTTATGCCGTTCACGCTGCTGCTGCACTTCAGCTTTGCAATCGTGTTCTCCATTCTGTTCATCCTTCTCATCCAGAAGTGGAAGCAGGTCGGCATGGCCCAGGGTGCTGTCTACGGCCTCATCATCTGGGTTGCCTGGCACGTCATCCTGATGCCCCTGTTCGGTACGGTTCCCGCTCCGTGGGACCAGCCTTTCGAGGAGCACTTCAGCGAGATCCTCGGCCACGTCGTGTGGGCCTGGTCGATTGCCGCAACTGCGTTCTTCCTGATCAAGCATCAGAAGGTCAACACGCTCACCTACCTCGAGTAATACGGTTCCAAGTGTCGCGGTCCGAGCAAACCGAGTTCGTGCGCCGCAACAGGCAAGCACCTCCAAAGCAAACCGGGTGCGCCGCTCCCTCATGGGAGATGGCGTACCCGGTTTCTTTTTGCGCTGTGGCCTTGGCACCTTGCGATAAACTCAGACCCATGTTCAGAAACGCCGAGTAATGGGAGAACCATGGCAATCGAAGATCTTCCGCAAACCGTCACCTGGAACCCAACTGCGCCCGCGTGGGTTCCCTCTCAGTTCACCGCTACGGGTGCCGATGGGGGCGCCGCGCACCTCACGCTCATCGACCAGCGCAAGCTGCCCCACGACCTGGAATATCTCGACTGCTTTACCGCCAAGCAGGTATGCGACGCCATCGCCGACTTGGCCGTGCGCGGTGCTCCGGTTCTCGGCGTGTCCGGCGCATTTGCCGTCGTGCTCTGGGCGAAAAACGAGTGGCCCATCGAGTGGGCACAAAAAGACGCCGCCACCAAGAAAGTCATGCTCGAACGCGAGGCGTTCATTCCAGCACTCAAAAAGGTCGTGAAGAAGGTCTCGAACGTGCGTCCCACTGCCGTGAACCTCTCGTGGGGTGCCAAGCAGATGCTCGAATTCGCCCAAGCGGGCTTTGCCGCAAACGCAACCATGCCGCAGATCGTCGAGGCGATCGAGCACCGCGCAATCGAGATCGCCGAAGAGGACAAGCAGATGTCGATTGCCGTCGGCGAGAACGGCGCCAAGCTCCTCGCAGAGATATCCGAGCGGAAGGGCCGCAAGCTACGTGTCGAGACGCACTGCAACGCCGGTTCGCTCGCGACGGTGCACCGTGGGACGGCAACGGCGGTGATCTACAAGGCCTTCGAGGAAGGGCTCATCGAGAAGGTGTGGGTCGATGAGACGCGCCCTGTGGACCAGGGCGCACGCCTCACGGCATGGGAAATGGGCCGCGCCGGCGTCCCCTACACGCTTATCTGCGACGATATGGCGGGTGCGCTCATGAAGAAGGGCGAGGTCGATGCCGTCATCGTGGGTGCCGACCGCATCTGCGCCAACGGCGATGTCGCCAACAAGATCGGCACGTACCAGCTTGCTGTGCTGGCTCAATACCACGACGTGCCCTTCTTTGTTGCGGCACCGCGCACGACGTTCGACTACTCGCTCGACTCGGGCGACCAGATTGAGATCGAGGAGCGCGATCCGCGCGAGGTACGCGGCGTGTTGAGCAGGGGCTCGTGGGTTGATGTCGCACCACGCAACGCTGACGTTTTCAACCCGGCATTCGATGTCACGCCACACGAGCTGGTTACCAAGATCATCACCGAGGTCGTACCCGAAGACGAGGCCTCTGCTGACGAAGGCGGTCTCGCGGAGACTGCGTAACGTCGTGTACTGAATTTCTTTCAGGTGCATTTAAGGTTTCGAGACCATAACCTTAAATGCACCTGTAATTTCTCCAGGCTCTTGAACTGGCCTTGAGCTGCGCTTTAGACTGTTTTTTCGCAACGTAGAACCTGGCTTTTTCAGGAGCAGTCACCATGAAGGCACGAACCGACACCGGCACACCTACCAGTACTATCAAACGCATCGGAGCGACCGCATGTGCAGTCGTCTTGGCAGGAAGCCTTGCGGGTACTGGCGTGGCCGTACCTCTCGCGCAGGCGGCGAGCACAGGGGTCTCGGCTGCTTCCGCCGAGAACGAAGCGAGCGCAGGTACGCCCGCAGAAGAGGGAACGCAGCCCGACCAGGGCGAACAGCCTGCTGCCGATGCGGGCGCGACTGCGGAGTCGGGCTCTGCCGGCAGCTCGAGCACCTCGCAGGCGGTGCCGCAAGACGATGTGGCGCGCGATGCTCAGCAGGCGGTCCCCAACCAGACGCCTGCTCCTGTTGTGGACGAGGCTGCTGCCGCTCGCGCAAGAGCGGAACTTCCTTCGCTTATGAACAGGCTAGAGAGTGCGTCGAAGGATTACGACCGCGCATATGCCGAGTATCAGTCTGCAACGGAAGCCCTCACAAGCGCTGAACAAACAATCTCAGCAGATCAGGAGGCCATAGCGCGGGCGCAGAAGACGCTCGATGCGGCCCGGTCCGAGCTGGGGTCTGAGGGAACCATCACGATTTGGGATATCCTGCGCGGCACGACGAGCGTCGAGAAGGCAGAGACGCACGACTATCTTCTCAACGTCATCATCGAAGACCGCACGAGTTTCATCCAGGAAAAGCAGCAGGAACTCGACGAGAGAAACCAGGCACATCAGGGGCTTTCCGACGATGCTGATGCGAAGAAGGCGGCTTTCAACGACGCCCTTTCGCAGACCAACAAGGCGGCGTTTGCGGTGGAGAAATCTGCCTGCGCATTGCCTCGCACGGGAAACAAGCTGCGAAACTCGGCCCAATCGGCGGTGAGCTCCTGGTACGGCAAGGTCAACAAGCTCTCCGGCATCGACAGCAAGCTTGTGTTTGGCACAGGTGCGGATTTTTCTCTCGACAAAGACGCGTTTGTCGCCAAATGGGGCGCGGCGATCGACTCCTTCTTCGCGCAGTACGATGGCCGTTCTGGCGTTTCGTCGCCTCTGAAGGGGCATGGCAATGCGATTGCCGCGCAGGCGTACGAGCAGAATGTTGACCCGCGTCTATGTGCCGCGGTCAGCGTCGTGGAATCGTCCGCAGGCGTGTACTGCATCAAGCCCCACAACGCCTGGGGCTGGGGTGCGGCGGACAGCAACCCGTATGCCGGAGCTGCGAGCTGGAAGTCATGGGACAGCGCCATCGAGAGCTGGCACAAGGGGCTCGTGGGCTCCAAGACGGGCATGGCCTCTGCGGGGTCGGTGAGTCGTTTGGGCGGTATCTACTGCTCGAGCTGGGACTGGCCGTCCAAGGTGATCGACGAGATGCAACGCATCACCGATTTGGCGGAATGACCTGAAAGGTTGCTTTCGCGTATGCGCCATTTTGCAGCATGCGCCTGCTCACGGCGATTGCCTCCGGGCGATTCGACTACATTCGAACGGTACGGCGTGCGCTACGCCTGCTCCTTGTTCCGCCCGAAGCAGAACCACATGACCAGCGCGATGGCCGTGCCGCCGACGATGTTGCCAAGCGTGACGGGGACGATGTTGCCCAGGAATCCCAGGGCGTTGAGGTTTGCCATATTGACGCCGGCTTCCTGAGCCGCGGCGGCATAGGCCGGGTTCATCGAGGCGAAGATTCCCGCGGGGATGTAGTACATGTTGGCAACGCTGTGCTCGAATCCGGAGAGCACGAACGCCATGATGGGGAACCAGATGCCCATGATC
>CACZQA010000205.1 GCA_902783175.1 uncultured Coriobacteriaceae bacterium | reverse complement strand
GCTTCGAGCGAATCTCGTCGAGGTCGCCGATGACCGTGAAGTGATCGTCGGAAACGTGGCAGACCGTACGCCCGGAATAGTATCTCTCGAGGCCGCGGCCCACCTGCTTGAGCAGTTCGTTGCCCGCCTCGAAGCCGAATGCCGCGTTGTAGGCCTTCATGCCCTTGATGTCGAAGTACGCGAGCGCGGGCGTGCCGCCCTGCGCCATGATGCGGCGCGCCTCGACCCCGCCGAACGTCAGCAGGTAGGACATGTCGGGCAGCTCGGTGACCGAGCTCGTGTACGTGCTCTCTTTCTGCGCGTTCACGTCCTCGAAGTAGATGACCGCATACCCGGTGCCGTCGTCGAGGTGCTTGATCTGCCCGCGGGCGTGCACGACATGGTACGTGTCCGTGCCGAAAAGCTTGCGCCGGTATATAACGTCGAGCACGCCGCCGTTTTGGCGGAACTCGTTGACCTTGTCGATAAAACGCGGACGGTCGACCTCGTCGACCTGCCCGAACGCCACGGGCGTGCCCACCACTTTCAGGTAGTCGTCTGCCGTGCTGCCCGCGCCGAGCATCATCTCGGCGAGGGCATTCGTCGCGGCGACGGGCACCACCTGTCCGTCGATGTTCTGGTAGATGACGTACGCCGCGCTTGCATTGGCAATGAGCTTCTTGAAGTCAGCTTGCCAGATCTTGCTCTCGCGCGCTTTCACGCAGACCATCCCCCCGCAGACGAATACGAGTCTCCAGAGTTATTCAAGCACACGCACATCCGAAGTCAAATCGACGTCCGTCATTAGAGCAGCAGCGCGCCCCGCGAAGGGCCGGTGGGCATACAGGGCAAGCCCGCGCCCTGACGAGACGAGCGTGAAGCCCGCGATGCCGGTGGTCTTCTGGTAGGGCTTGGACATGCCGCCGTCGATATCGATGACGCAGCCCGCGCATTTGACGGGATCCTCGCCGTCCTTAACCTTTACGGGCACGTGTCCGCAGACGATGCGAGAGCGGGAAGGGTCCATCCCGAACTCCTCGAATATGCCCGCGACGACGCGCTCGTCCCCGCACAGGGTGTAGAACGGGTTTTTGACCTCTTTGCGCGCAGCCTTGTCGGCGACGAGGTAGATCTCGAACGTGGCCATCTTGCTCTTGGCGAAAAACGGCGAGCCCTGGCCGAGCCACAGGTACCACAGAAGATCGGCCCCACGTTTGCGCCCTGCGGCATCGTCTGCCGTGAAGGCAGAACGCACGTAGGAATCCACCAGGTCGAACAGCGCCCTGCCCTTGCAGGTCTGCCCGAACAGCGTGACCTCCTTGAGAGTGCCGTCCGCGTTGAGCGGCACGCACGCGTGGAAGACGAGGAAATCGCCGCAGATCTTGTAGAGGCTCCCCTTCTCGATGAGGACCTGCATGTGGCGCTGAAGGCGCGCGCAGCCGGTGAAGGCGGCCACGAGCTGCTGCATGAGCGCCTCCTCATCCGCGCTCAGCGCATACGGGTCGGACCAGTCGACCGTCGGGAACACGGGATCGGTGATCGCGTACTCGACGCCATCGATCGCTACGGTACCGCGCTCGCGGTTGATGGTGTGGAGCAGCTTGCGGTCGGAAAGCCCGAACGAGGGATACTCGTCGATGGTCTGCGCCTCGACCTTGAACTGCAGGATCGCCATGGCCTTCTGGATTTTGACCGTCGTGGCAAGCTCCCCGGGAGAAAGCTCGGGATGCTCGCCCTTGAGCGCGTAGCCCACGCACGGGTCGTCCCCATAGGCGCTCGTTGCGAAGTCGCGCAGGGGCGTGAGGTCGATGCCGTAGGCATCCTCCAGAACCGACAGGTTGGCATAGCGCGCGCAGTTGCGCACGACATGCGCGATGCAGCCGCGCTGCCCGAGGGCGGCGCCCATCCAGACGACGTCATGGTTGCCCCACTGGATGTCGACGTTATCGGCAGCGGCGAGCTCGTCCATTATGAGCTCGGGGGCGGGCCCGCGGTCGTAGATGTCGCCCGCCAGATGCACCCTGCCCACGGCGAGGTGCTGGATTGCCTCGCAGGTCTCGACGATGCCGGCATCCTCGTGAGGCTCCCTCCCAGCTTCGCGCGCGAAGCTGCGGTACAGCCACGCGAGCTGCTCGGCATACGATGCGCCGCCATCGGAGAGAAGCTGTGACTTCTCCTGCGGGTAATAGACGAGCGTCGCGAGCTCGGCGCGCTCGGATGCGCCGAGCGTATCGGAGAACTGCGCGTCGATGCGCGCGCGAATCGCCCCGCAGGCGCTCCTCACGATGTGCGAGAACTCCTCGTACTCGCCGTGCGGGTCGGAGATGAACAGCTCGGGTGCTGCGTTCATGGGTGGTGTCCTTTTCTCTCGGTCGCCCTCTTGACGCCGCCGTATGCGCCTCTTGCGGCAGTCGGGCGCCTTGGCGGATTTGTGCGTATGCGACTACTATACCCGCAATCATACCCGCAATCCGCGCACGAAAGCCGTGCAGCATTCTGGCAAGTCGCATACAATAGCTGCCTGCATCTACGAGCTGGCATCGAATAAGGAGCTTGCGTGGCCTCGATCGAACTTGAGGGCGTGGAAAACGTCCGTGACCTGGGCGGGATTCCCACCGCAGACGGACGGCACGTCAAGCGCGGCCTCATCTACCGCGGCAGTGCACTGTACCACGCGACCGACGCCGACAAGGACCTGCTGTTCCGGCAGCTCGGCATCGAGTGCGTCATCGACCTGCGCACCGGCTGGGAGCGCGCGGCCAAGCCCGACCCCGTCCCCGAGAAGGTCGAGTACCTGCGCATCCCCTACTTCGACCAGGAGACGCTCGGCGTAGACTACTGCAAGCCCATCGCGGGGACGATCGTGATCGGCAACGACTTCGCCTGCGATCCGCACGACTTCTACTCCTCGATGGCAAACCCCATCACCATCGACCAGATGCGCAAGAGCGTGGACTCCGTCTTCTCGCGCGCCGCGCACGGCAAGCCGGTCTACGAGCACTGCTCGGGCGGCAAAGACCGCGCGGGCGTCACGGCGTTTCTGCTGCTCACGGTGCTCGGCGTGAGCTACGAGGAGGCCATGAGGGACTACCTGCTCACCAACGTCTCGCGCGAGCGCCACATCGGCCACATCTACCAGCGCTTCTTGCGCCTGACGCAAGGCGACGAGGACTACGCCCAGCTCATTACCGAGGCTCACAGCGCGCGGACGCAAAACGTCGACGCGTTTCTGGCGGAGGTGCACCGCCGCTACGGGAGCACGGACGACTTCATCCGCAACCAGCTGCGCATCAGCGACGTCGCGCGCGAGCAGTTCCAGGCGCAGTGCCTCGAGTAGACGCGCCCGCTTGAGGGACGGCAGCACCGCGCCTACAGCGCCTCGATGCTCTCCATGACCTGCTCCATGAACTCGTCCGACAGGTAGAACGGAACCTTCCTCAGCGCCTTGGGCGTGGAGTACGCCGCCTTGCCCTCGCCCTGGTAGACGAGCGCGCGCACGCACCAGCTCGCGCTGTGCAGCGCCGTCGTGACGAAGAACGCGCGGAAGCGATCCTCG
>CACZQA010000204.1 GCA_902783175.1 uncultured Coriobacteriaceae bacterium | reverse complement strand
CGGCACCAAGCCTGCCGTTGCCGAGACCGGCGCGGAGCTCAAGGTCCCGCTGTTCATCGAGATTGGCGACCACGTCAAGGTCGACACCCGCGACGGGCGTTTCGTGGAGCGTCTGTAAACCTCTCATCTGACAGCAACGGGAAGGGCGGCTATGAGCGACTACAAGTACAAGCGCGTCTTGCTCAAGCTCTCGGGCGAAGCGCTCCAGGGCGAGCAGGGCTACGGCATTGACCCCAAGGTCATCACCGAGATCGCCGGGCAAATCAAAGAAATCGTCGACGGCGGCATCGAGCTCGCCATCACAGTAGGCGGCGGCAACATCTTCCGCGGCCTGGCGGGCGCTGCAGAGGGCATGGACCGCGCGCAGGCCGACTACATCGGCATGCTCGCCACGGTCATGAACGCCCTCGCCCTGCAGGAGGGGCTCGAGCGCACGGGCGTCGACACGCGCGTCCAGTCCGCTATCAACATGCAGGAAGTTGCCGAGCCCTATATCCGCCGCAGGGCCGAGCGCCATCTGGAGAAGGGGCGCGTCGTCATCTTTGCCGGCGGCACGGGCAATCCCTACTTCACCACCGACACGACCGCCGCGCTGCGCGCGTGCGAGATCGGGGCGGAAGCCATCTTGAAGGCGACGCAGGTCGACGGCATCTACGACAGCGACCCGCACACGAACCCCGACGCCCAGAAGTTTGACGAGATCTCGTATCTGGACGTGCTGGCAAAGGAGCTCAACGTCATGGACTCCACGGCGACGTCGCTTTGCAAGGACAACAACATCCCGATTATCGTCTTCAACCTGCACAAGCAGGGCAATATCGACCGCGTGCTCAGAGGCGAGCACGTCGGTACCATCGTGAGCTAACGAGGAGTACAGCAGATGTCTGAAATCGATGCAGCAAAAGAGAGCATGAACAAGGCCCTCAAGGCACTCGAGCACGAGTTTCTGAACCTTCGCACGGGCCGTCCCTCCGCGGGGCTCCTCGAAGAGATCACCGTCGAGTACTACGGCGTCCCTACCCCGATCACGCAGGTTGCCGCCATCAAGGTTCCCGAGGCGCATCTCATGACCATCGAGCCGTGGGATAAGGGCATCGTCAATGCCGTCGAGAAGGCGATTCTGGCCAGCAACCTCGGCATCACCCCCAACAACGACGGTTCGGGCACCATCCGCCTGCCGTTCCCCGCGCCCACCGAAGAGCGCCGCAAGGAGATCGTCAAGGACTGCCGTGCCGCGGCGGAGATGTCGCGCGTCGCCATCCGCAACGCACGTCGCGATGCCAAGGGCAAACTCGAGCGCGCCAAGAAGGAAGGACAGATCAGCGAAGACGATATGCGCCGCGCCGAAGACCAGCTCCAGAAGCTGACCGACGAGTACGTCAAGAAGGTCGACGGCATGCTCGCGGTCAAAGAAGCCGAGGTTATGGAAATCTAGCTTGAGCGCAAGACCGACAACACTTCCCGAGATCTTTCCCGAGCCCCCCGCAGACCTTGATGTGGGGGCGCTCGATCTGACGCGTATCCCGCAGCACGTTGCCGTCATCATGGACGGCAACGGCAGGTGGGCGACGGAACGTGGCCTCGACAGGGGGGAAGGGCACAAGGCGGGCGTCAAGGCGGTGCGCGAGCTTATCACGACCTGCAACGACGTCGGCGTGCGCTACCTCACCATCTACTCGTTTTCCACCGAGAACTGGAAGCGCTCTGCTTCCGAGGTGACCGGCCTCATGGACCTGTTCGCAAAGGTCATGGGCAAGGAGATCGACGGCCTCGACGGCGAGGGCGTGCGTATCGAGCTGCTCGGGCACGTCGAGGCCCTGCCGCTCACGACGCGCACGATCTTCAGGCAGGCGGCAAAGCGCACGGCAAACAACACCGGCATGACGCTTGCCATCGCCGTCAACTACGGCTCGCGTCTCGAGATAACCGATGCCGTCAAGTCGATTGCCGCCGACGTCGCCGCCGGCACCTTGTCGCCCGACGACATCGACGAGGCGCTTATCGGCAGCAGGCTCTACACGTCGGACATGCCCGACCCCGACCTGTGCATCAGGACGAGCGGCGAGCTGCGCCTGTCCAACTTCCTGCTGTGGCAGTTCGCCTACACGGAGTTCTACATCACCGACGTGCTGTGGCCGGACTTCGACCGCTACGAACTCGCCCGTGCGCTCATCTCCTTCCAAAACCGCAACCGGCGCTTTGGCAGGGAGGCGTAAGGCCATGGCGATCAACAGGGAGGACCTCGGAAAACGCCTCGCCGTGGGCGCCGTGTACGTGGCCATCGTGTCGGTGAGCACGATCGTCTCGTGGTACACGACCGTCATCGTGGTCGCCATCATGGCATCGCTTTGCTGCTACGAGTTTTTGCGCATGGCGCGCACGAACGGCTTTCGGCCATACATCATCATCGGGACGCTTTCGTCCGCCCTCATCCCGCTCGCGTTCTGCCTTGCCGCGGGCAGCGAGCACGTGGTGGTCGGCGGGCTCGTCGTCGCGTTTTGCGCGGCGATCCTCATGCTCCTGCGCTTCTTCATCCACGAGGAAGACACCATCGTCGACGTGGCGATCACGCTGTTCGCCCTGTTCTACACGGGCATGCTGCTCTCGTCGTTCATCCTGCTGCGCGGTTATTACCCGGGTATCGAAGGCGGCATCTGCGGCTTCATCGTGCTCGCATCGGTGTGGATGAACGATGGGTTCGCGTACCTGGGCGGTTCTGCCTTCGGACGCCACAAGATGGCCCCCAAGATTTCTCCCAAGAAATCGTGGGAGGGGGTCTTCTTCGGGCTTGCCGGCAGCGTCATCGCCTGGCTGTTCATGCCGCTTGTCTTGCCCGATTGCCAGTTCGGCTATGCGTGGGCGGCCATATCGGGCCTGCTGGTCGGCATCGTCAGCGTTATCGGCGACCTGACGGAATCGCACATCAAGCGCGGGTTCAACGCCAAGGATTCCGGCGATATCATGCCGGGCCACGGCGGCATGCTCGACCGTAGCGACTCCTTGCTGTTCGCCTCCGTCGTCTCGTATGGCATGGTCGCCGGCGCACCGTACATCTTCAACATCTTGGGGTTTGCTCTATGAGTCAAATTCGAGTCGCGCTGTTGGGTGCCACGGGTTCCATCGGGACCCAGACGCTCGACGTCGCGCGCATGCATCCGGACAAGGTAAAAATCGTCGCCCTCGCGGCGGGCAGGCGCGTCGACGAGCTCGTGGCATCTGCCCTCGAGTTCGGCGTGAAGCACGTCGCCCTGGGCGATAGCAGCGTCAAAGACGCGCCCGCGCTCGCCCAGCTCGACCCCGACGTCACCGTCGAGTTCGGACCGGAAGCCGTCGCGCGTCTGACGCAGCTCGACGACGTCGACCTCGTGCTCAACGCGCTTTCCGGAGAGGCCGGCATGCGCGCGTCGTACGACACGCTCAAGTCCGGGCGAAAGCTCGCGCTCGCCAACAAGGAGTCGCTCGTCGTGGGCGGCGACCTCATCATGCCGCTCTCCACGCACGAGACCATGCTCCCCGTCGACTCCGAGCATTCCGCCATCTACCAGTGCTACCTCGGCGAAGACCCGAAGGAGGCCGCGCGCATCTGGCTCACGTGCTCGGGCGGCCCGTTCCGCGGCTACACGCGCGAGAAGCTCTCGCAGGTCACGGTCGACCAGGCGCTCTCGCACCCCACGTGGAACATGGGTCCCAAAATCACCATCGACTCGGCTTCGCTCATGAACAAGGGGCTCGAGGTCATCGAGGCGCACCATCTCTTCGGCGTGGGCGTCGATGACATTCGCGTCGTCGTGCACCCGCAGTCGTGCGTGCACTCGATGGTCGAGTACGTGGACGGCTCCGTCAAGGCGCACCTGGGGGTCGCCGACATGCGCATCCCCATACAGTTCGCCTTGAGCTATCCGCACCGTTGGCCGAGCCCGGCCCAGCAGATCGACTTCACCCAGCTGCATGCGCTCGAATTCTTCGACCCCGACCTCGAGACCTTCCGCTGCCTGGCGCTCGCGCTCGAGGCGGGCAGGACGGGCGGCACGCTGCCCTGCGTCCTCAACGCGGCAAACGAAGT
>CACZQA010000203.1 GCA_902783175.1 uncultured Coriobacteriaceae bacterium | reverse complement strand
GCATCGTCAACCTGTACCGCAAGCGCCATGAGGCGCTGACGTGCGCCCTCGCGCGCACATTTGGCAGCCACATCGCCATGCACGACGGGGCGGCGGGACTGTTCACGGCATTCGACATCGACAACGGGATGACGCAGGAGGAGCTGGTCTCGTCTGCACGCAGCGCCGGCGTGTGCATCGCAAATTCCAAGGAGCTCTGGCTCGAGAAATCAGATGCGCCGGAAAACCTTGTCGTGCTCGGCTTTTCCGCCGTGGATGAGGCAGGGGCCGAGCAGGCGGTGGAGCTGCTTGGAGACGCCTGGCTGCAAGATTAGAGCTTAGCGCTCGGCGCCTTCGGTGCCTTTTTCGCCGGGAGCCTCTTGAGCGGCGCGTTGCGCCTTCTCCTCGTCGCTTTGGATCTTCTCGAAGGTCTTGAGCAGGTCCTCGTCCTCGATGAGCTTCTGCTCGAGGCGCTCTTGCTCGCGCTCTTCGAACTCCTCTTCGACCTCGTCTTCGTACTCGTCTTCGTACTCGTCTTCCCAGTTCTCCTCGACGATCTTCTGGCGCAGCACCGACCTCATGGACTCCGCCTCGATGAAGACGGAATGCGCCTGCGGCCAGCGCGCGTGCAGGCGCCGTTCGAGGTCGTCGACGGTGAGCAGCACCTCGTGCGCCGAAAGCTCGGTCTTGAACGTCGCGTCGATGGCGATGAGGAGGTCTTCGGGGCCCATGTACATGGTGAGGATGCGGCCGCAGCTGATGACGCGGTCGTCGGCCTCGACGATGTCGCGCAGCTCGTCGAGCGACTGGTGCTTCATGCCCTCGCCCACGAGCAGCCCCTTGGTCTCGCGCAGCAAGATGATCGCCACGAAGCACAGCAGGATGCCGATGAGGATGGAGGCGACGCCGTCGAAGTAGAGGTTGCCGGTCACGTCGCAGACGATCGTCGAGACGAGCGCGAAGCACAGGCCGAGCTCGGCGGCCGAGTCCTCCAAGACGACGGTGTAGAGCGACGGGTCCTTGGCGTCGCGGATGAACTTGACCGGCCCCACGTCGCCACGCGCGGCGTTGAACTGCTTGATGCCGATGCCGAGCGTGATACCCTCGATGACCATGCCCGCCACGATGACGATGAAGTTGAGCGTCGTGTCGCCGAGCACGTGGGTGCCCGCCATGGTCTCCTGGATGGACTGCACGCCCTTGACCAGCGACATCCCGCCGCCCATGAAGAACACGAGCAGCGCGACGACCATGGTCCAGAAGTAGAGCTCCTTGCCGTATCCAAACGGGTGCAGGTAGTCGGGCTTGCGGTTTGCCCGGTGCAGGCCGAGCAGCATGAACACGCCGTCACACGAATCGACGACGGAGTGGATCGCCTCGGAGAGCATTGCCGACGACCCGGAGATGAACGCCGCCACGAACTTGACGATGCAGACGGCGATGTTGCCGATCATGCCCGCCACGACGGCGATCTTTCCGCGTTTGCGCGTCGAGACCGAGTACTCCTCGCTCGCGCGACCTCTCAGCTCCTCAATTGACGGGCCTGAATACATATGTGCTATTCACCACGTTTCGAGCCCCAGTAGAACAAGGCGACGGTGCCGGGGCCGGTATGGCTGCCGATCGTCGTTCCGATGCTGTTGATGAGGACCTCGCCGTTCATGTCGGGGCAGTTCTTCTTGACAAGAGCCGCCACCGCCTGGGCGTCGTCCATGCACGCGCTTTCGCTGATGAACACCTTGCCGGTGTATGCCGCGCCGCCGTCTGCCTGCGCGAGCATCTTTTCCGCGATGCGCTTGATGACGCGCTTCTTGGTGCGGATCTTCTCGCGTGGGATCAGGTGCCCGGCAGCGTTCATGTCGAGCAGCGGGCAGATCTTGAGCAGGTTGCCCACGAACCCCGCGGCCGGCTTCACGCGGCCGCCCTTGACGTAGAAGGTGAGGTCGGTGGAGAAGAAGTCGTGGCGCAGCTCGAGTTTGTGCTCCTCGATCCAGTCGTGCACCTCGTCGATGCCCTTGCCCGCGGCGCGCATGTCAGACAGCGTGTCCATGATCAGGCCGTAGCCGCTCGAAGCGCCGAGCGAGTCGACGATGTAGAGCGTGCGCTCGGGAAATTCGGCGCGAAGCGATGCCGCGGCGATGCGGGCGGACTCGACGGTGGACGAAAGCCCGCTTGAAAGCGACACGTGCAAGACGTCTTTGCCCTGCTCGAGGAACCTGCGGAAGTACTTCTCGTACTCGCCCGAGCCGATGGCGGCGGTCTTGGTCTCCGCCCCGTCTGCCATGCTCTGGTAGAACTTGTCGAAGGGCACGCTTTGGCCCAGGTCGTCCGGGTACTCCACGCCGTCGATGAAGAAGTGGAAGCAGATGTACTCGACGTCGATCTGCTTGAGCTTGTCGGCGGAGAGGTCGGCAGTGGATTCACAGCTCAAAATGTACTCGGGCATACGTCACCTTTCGGAATGCGCCAGGGGATAAGGTCGAAATCTGGGCACCAGTGTAAACCATTCTCGTAAAAAGCGCGGTCATCGCATTGCGCCTATTTAATCTGAGATAGAATTACGATTCGCGAAACAAATCGCCACCATTGGCACCAGGGCATAGATTGGGATGTGCATGGATCTGACACTCGGCGTGTTCTTTGCCTCGATGGGCGCCCACCCCGCGCTCATCGTCATTCTCATCCTCGTGATAGGCGTCACCATCATCTCGGGCGCCACCGATGCGCCAAACGCCATCGCAACTGCCGTGTCGACCCGCTGCCTCAAGCCCGGCGCCGCCCTCGCGCTCGCCGCCGTTTTCAACTTCGTCGGCCTCGTGGGCATGACCTACGTCTCCACCGCCGTCGCCCACACCATGTTCAACATGGTCGACTTCTCCGGCGAGACGCACCACGCCCTCATGGCGCTGATCGCGGCCATGATCGGGTCGATAGGCTGGGGCTTCTTCTGCTGGTGGCGCGGCATCCCCGCCTCCAAGTCGCATTCGCTCATCGCCGGCATCACCGGAGGCGCCATAGCCATGAACGGCCTCGCCGGCGTCGTCATCGGCGAGTGGATGAAGGTCATCTACGGCATGGTCTTCAGCCTGGTCGCGGGCTTCATCATCGGATGGCTCATGGTCAAGCTCGTCGAGTTCGTCTTCCGCGCGGTCCCCCGCCACAAGGCCAACCAGCTCTTCGTCGTCGTCCAGGACGTCTGCGCCGCCATGCTGTCGTTTCTGCACGGCTCGCAGGACGGCCAGAAGTTCATGTCCATCGCGCTGCTCGGCATCGCGCTCTCGTTTGGCATGGAAACGAGCGGTGACACCGATTTCCCGCTGTGGCTCATGATCTTGTGCTCGCTCGCCATCTCGTTTGGCACGCTCATCGGCGGCAAGCGCATCATCAAGTCCGTCGCCATGGACATGGTCAAGCTCGAGAAGTACCAGGGCGTGGCCGCGTCGCTCACCACTGTCATCACGCTGCTCGTCTCGTCGCTCACGGGCATGCCCGTCTCGACGAGCCACTGCTCGACCGCCGCCATCATGGGCGTCGGCGCTTCCAAGAACCCGCATAAGGTCAAGTGGTCCGTGGCCAAGGACATGGTGCTCGCCTGGGTGCTGACGTTCCCGTGCTGCGGCTTTATCGGTTGGGCGCTCGCCAAAGTGTTCATGATGTTCTAAGGTCGTGCCGCCACGTGCGGCACAACCGTTCCCAACCTAGGAGGTACCCCATGAAACTCGAACTCTACAAGAAGGACACGTGCCCGTACTGTCGTCGTGTCATGTCGTACATCGAGCAGTCGGGACGCACCGATGTCGAGTACAAGGACATCATCGAATCCGACGAGAACCGCCAGCGCCTCGTTGAGGTGGGCGGAAAGCAGCAGGTCCCCTGCCTGTTCATCGACGGGGACCCGCTGTACGAGAGCATGGATATCATCAACTGGCTCGAAGGGCATGCGCCCGAAAACTAGGCGACCCTTCCGCCGCCGACATAGCTGTGGGCGCTCGACAGGCTCACGATCTTGACCGACTCGCCCGTCTGCGGCGAGTGGATGTACTGGCCGTTGCCCACGTACATGCCAACGTGGTAGATAGACGACGAGTTCGACCCGAAGAACACGAGGTCACCGGGCTGCAGATCTGCCGTCGAGACCTTTGAGGAGGCGTTGTACTGCGCCTGCGCGTTGTGGGTCAAAGAGACGCCGAGCTGCGAATAGCAGTACATGGTGAAGCCGGAGCAATCAAACCCCGCGGGCGTCGCGCCACCGTACACATAAGGAGTGCCGATGTAGCCCTCGGCGATTCTGACGGCACGCTCGCCGGTGGTGGGCTGAGCTGCCTGTGCCGCTGCGACGACGAGGGAAGCGGCCTTCCCTGCCGATTGCGTGCTCTCGGCTGCGCCGGAAATAACCTGCTCGAGCCCCTGCGATGCCGTCGTGTCGTCGAGGGGCTGGGCCAGCGCGGTGTGCACGGGGATGCACGAACCCGCCAATGCCAAAGCCAGCCCGGCAGTTACGAAGGTGCGCCCAACGGAGCGCGTCACTGAAACCTTGATGTAGAACCATCTCCTGCGTCGTGGGTTTGTAATTCGTTAAAAGCGCGATAGTGCTAACGCATTGACGAGGATTCTAGCGGCCAGACCCGCGGCGCGAGGATATGCGACATTTCTTCCACGGTCTGCCAACATGCCCTACACGGCATGTGCAGAAGAACTACACAAGTTGACAAATGCCACTTTGCTGGTATGACAGCTCGTTGACCTGCGATTTTGCGCACAGAGCCCAGCGAATCCTGCTACAGGACGCAAAACGGTGCTATGAAGTTGTGAAGAGTCGTAAAGGCGGGGCTTATGCCTTTACCGAGGCGAAGAAGGTCGCATCGGCGAAGACGTCCTTGATGGACTTGCCTTCCAGGAACGGCAGCTCGACGAATTCGGAGGCAGTCGAGACGAGCTCGCTCGCGTCGATATAGTGTCCCTTTTCGTTGAGTTGCGCGGTGTCTTGGGCGCGCCACCATTGTTCGTTGACGTCGGTGAGGTAATAGGTCTGGCCGGCGTATTCCATATATGCGGAATGCTTCGCGCCCAGGTAGTCGGTCAGATCGTCGTACTGCAGATCAAGTGCTTCATCGGATTTCATTCCCATTGTGCACCTCTTCTCAGAGAGACTTACCGTGTCAACATTTTACTAGAGCGCACTGTGCACCGCTCGACTATTATTGAGCAATCCACCCGATCCGCAGTGAGGAGCAGCATGTTCGACGACAAGGTACTGCAGCAGGAACTGACGACGCGTGTACGCAACGTGCTCGAGGCGGGGCCTGCCCCCGATGAGGGCGCGAGCCCCGATGGAAAATACGCATCCGACCTCGATGCCATGCTCGCCGCGGAGGTCGCACTGCAGGGCTGCCTGCGCGAGCGCGGACTCGACGACGGCTTCTTCCTCACCGAGACGCCCGACTACCATTACCCGCCGCTCTCGTGCTACGACGAGAAGCTCGCCGCGGAGCTGGGGCAACTCATCGGCGAAGTCATGATTGCCGTCAACCCGGGCGCGTACGTGAGCCGTGCGTGCAAGACGCCCTGCATCAACACGAAAAAGCGCAAGGAACCCTTCGTGTTCAAGCCGCTGGCGCCTGCCGCAAGTTGGGACGCCGTCGGGGACGGGAGCATCGACTACACCGTCATCGACGATGGCGAGCTCAAGCCCATGCATGGCTACGGCCTCAAGCGCTTCCGCGTTGCCGACAGCGTGTGGATCGACCTGTTCGCAAACGACTACCCCCATGCCGAGCAAGACGAGCACGGCAACCCCGTGTCAGCGATGCTGTGGACCGCCGAGCTGCACGCGCCCCAGGCCAAGGCGCCCATCATGGGCATGGTCGGGCCGGGCTGGTTCGTCAACGCGTGGTTCGAGCAGAACCCGACGCTCAAGCGAGCGCTCAGGACCTATCCGCAGGTCACCGAACACGAAGCGTGGGCGAAGATGTACGACTGGTGGATGAACGCCGCCTGGCGCTACCTCTAGGGCGCAGATACGTCGAGCAGGGCTTGCGGGCCGCCGGATATACGAGCGCCCCCCAAGCGGATACAGGATCTGGCTTGCGGGGGCACTTGTGTGCGGCGATGTTATCTGCGGTACGGTTGCCTGCTACAGTGCGCAGTCTGCCAGCATGTGATCGAAGTCCGCGAGCCCTCGCTCGTCGTCGATCAGGTGATCGGCGATGCGGAACTTCCAGTCCTCGCCCACGCGCGTGCGCACGGTGACGGTGGCCTCCCAGCCAAGGTTCGCCCACTCGGCGGCATTGCCTTCCTGATAGGCCTTG
>CACZQA010000202.1 GCA_902783175.1 uncultured Coriobacteriaceae bacterium | reverse complement strand
CATGGCCTACCTCAAGCTCGTCGTCAACCCGGACGACGACGTCTCTGCCCTGCGCGTGCCGGCGCGGCAGCCCGGGTCGAGCGACTCCTCGCGCGCCGCCTCGAAAAACGGGATCTGGCGCAGCGCGGCCGTCTGCGCGATGCGATCGATGGTCGTCTTGCCGATGCCGCGCCTGGGCGTGTTGATGACCCTCGTGCAGCTGACGTCGTCCGAGGGGTTGACGGCGAGCTTGAGGTACGCGGTCACGTCCCTGATCTCAGCGCGGTCGAAGAACCTCGTGCCCCCGACGATGCGGTAGGGCACGCCCGCGCGCAGGAACATGTCCTCGAGGGTACGCGACTGCGCGTTGGTCCGGTAGAACACCGCCATCTCGTCGTAGGACTCGCCCGCATCGTGCAGCTTCTCGATCTGAGACGCGATCCATCGTCCCTCGTCGCGCTCGTCTGCCGCCAGGAACACGGCGACCTTGTCGCCGTCGGGGGCGTCGGTAAACAGGTGCTTGGACTTGCGCGAGCGATTGTTCGCGATGACGGCGTTGGCCGCGTTGAGGATATTGCCCGTCGAGCGGTAGTTCTGCTCGAGCTTGACCGTCTTCGTCTCGGGCCAGTCGCGCTCGAAGTCGAGGATGTTGCGGATGTCGGCACCGCGCCACGAGTAGATGGACTGGTCGTCGTCGCCGACGACCATGAGGTTTCCGTTGCCGCGCGCGAGCATCTTCGTGATCTCGTACTGTGCCTTGTTGGTGTCTTGGTACTCGTCGACCAGGATGTACCTGAAACGGCGCCCGTACTCGTCGCGCACGTCGGTGTTGCCCCTGAGCAGGATGTACGTGTAGAAGAGCAGGTCGTCGAAGTCGAGCGCGTTGGCCCGCAGCAGCCGCTGCTGGTAGGTCCTGTAGATGCGGGCGACGGCCTTGTCCGCGGGGTCGCCGACGCGCGGCACGTAGTCGTCGGGGCCGACGAGCTCGTTTTTGGCCGCGGAGATACGCGAGCGCACGGTGTTCTCTGAAAGCGTCTTCGTGTTGTACCCGTTGTCGGACATGATGGATTTGATCAGGCGCTTGGAGTCGTCGGTGTCGTAGATCGTGAAGTTTTCCGTGAACCCCAGCCGGTCGGCATCTGCCCTGAGCATGCGCACGCACATGCTGTGGAACGTGTAGATCCACATGCCGCGGATGCCGGACTGCATGAGCTTGTGCAGCCTCTCGCGCATCTCGGTCGCGGCCTTGTTCGTGAACGTGACCGCCAGGATGTTCCAGGGTGCGACGCCCAGGTCTTCGACGAGGTGCGCGATACGGTACGTGAGCACGCGCGTCTTGCCGGATCCGGCACCCGCCAACACGAGCAGGGGCCCTTCGGTCGTCTCCACTGCCTCTCTTTGCGCAGGGTTGAGTGATTCGAGGTCGAGCATGAAATCCAATCTGATAGTGGTGTGCCGGTACGAGATGAGCGAGGCGCTACGCGGATGGGACCTCCTTCATGACCTTGAGGATCGTCCCGTAGATTTCGTCGAGGTCCCCCGCGCGCAGCGGGCCCTCGCCAAGCGCATGCAGGCGCTGCTTGATCTGGTCTTCACGGGCGGGGTCGAACACCTGCATGCCGCATGCCGGCTTCAAGGCCCGGATGGCGAGCGAGTGGTGTGCCCGCTCGTTGAGCAGGGCGACGAGCTGCTCGTCGAGCGCGTCGATTGCCCGCCGGTGCTCGGCGATCTGCAGCTGTGCCTGTGATGAACTTGTCATATGCGCTCCTTGGTCTAGAGTCTCGAGTGCTTGCCGATGTTGACGGACTTGCGCTTGCCCGTCTTCTTGATGCCGATCTTGCCCATGAGGAAGTCCCCGAAGTACTGGTTGTAGAAATACGACACCAGCACCCCGATCACCAGGCCGAGCACGATGCCGGCGAGGACATCGGTCGGGTACGCCACGCCCAGGTACATCTGCGCAAACGCCATGAGCGCCGCGAGCACGAACGCCGCAACGCCCGAGCGCCTGCCCGAGAGCAGGAAAAAGACGATGGCGGCGGCAAACGAGGTCGCCGCGTGCAGGTCGGGAAACGAGGCGCCTGCTTGGGAGACGCCGACGACCGACGTGATGGCAGCAAGCTCGATGCAGGGGCGCGTCCGCCCGATGACGCTGCACAGGATGTTGCCGACGATCAAGGTGATGACGAGCGCGATGATCGTGACCATGCCGGCACGTCTGCGCTCGGGCAGAAAGACCATGATGAGCGCCAGGACGAACCAGATGAACGCAGCGTTACCGAATGCCGAGACGAGCGCGAACAGCTGGGCGAGCAGCGGCACGCGTGCCGACTGCAGCAGGGCCAGTAGTGCTTCTTCCATCTGATGCTCCTCATGCTCTTGTTGTGCGGTCAAAGGCCAGTAGATTCTAGTACATCCGTGCGACATGGTATCGCGCGGGCTGCTGCGGGGCTCTAGATTCTACCCTCCGCGCCGCGTCTCGAGTACCCCATGGGGCAATTGTGACGGTACCGTGTCGATATGGGGACATTTTGCATGTGCAGCGCTGTCCACCCGTCAGAAGAATCGTATAGTTGTCCTCCCACATACGAAGGCTCGGAAAGGCGGCGCACGCGTTATGGCATTACTCGAACTCGCGATATTCCTCTTGGCTGCAGTACTCGTTTCCGCAGTTCTCGAGCCGTTCTTGCCGCGAGTCTCGCTGCCGCTCGTCCAGATGCTCTTGGGCGTTGTCATCTACTTCTTCGTGGACCTGCCGCATTCGCTTTCCATCGATTCGGGGCTGTTCCTGGTCCTGTTCATCGCACCGCTCCTGTTCGACGAGTCGAAAAGCGCCAACAACAAGCTGCTGTGGACGAACCGCAACACCATCTTGGGCCTTGCTATCGGGTTGGTGATCGTGCTCGTCTTGTGCATCGGCTTCACGCTGAACCTGCTCGTGCCCTCCGTCCCGCTCGCCGCCGCCTTCGCGCTCGGGGCCGCGCTCGGCCCGACCGACTCGGTTGCAGTGGCCTCGCTGAGCAAGGATATCAAGCTCAACTCGCGCCAGAAGGCCCTGCTTTCCGGCGAGGCGCTCCTCAACGACGCGTCGGGCGTCGTGTCGTTCCAGTTCGCCATCGCCGCGGCGGTGACGGGCGCCTTCAGTCTCGCAGACGCCGGCAAGACCTTCCTCGTCGACTT
>CACZQA010000201.1 GCA_902783175.1 uncultured Coriobacteriaceae bacterium | reverse complement strand
GGGCTCGACCCCGAGGCCGTGTGGAATCTGCGCCAGTCGCTTTCGGCGCTGGCAAAGCACGGGCACACCGTGCTGCTCATCACGCACGACGTGGCCGACATCGTGCCCGAATTCGAGCGTGTCATCATGCTCCAGGACGCGCACATCGTGGCGGACGGCCCCAAAGAGGAGGTCCTCACCACGCCGCACCTGCGCCACCTGTTTGGCGTTCCCATCACGCTTGTGGAGTCCGACGGGCATTATCACCTGCAATAACACAGCAATATGCAGTTAGGCTAGAATAGAGCGGAATATATCGAAACGCAGGAGGAGGGCCCTATGGCCGAACTCATGGACCATGTGAGGGTGCTCGCCGATCAAATCGGCCCACGACCCGTGAGCACAGAAGAAGAGCACCAGACCTCACTATATGTCGCGCAAGAACTCACCGACAGCGGTTTCGAGGTCAACGTCGACGAATTCGCCACTCCAACCGGGACGCGCTGGGCGTACGCCCTGGCGTTTGTCGCCGTTGCGCTTGGAACGGTCGTTTCCGGAATCGGCATCTTCGTGCCGGGCATCGCGCTGTCGATGTTCGTCGTCGGCATCGTGCTCGTCGCCGCGGGCGTGTTCGTCTACTACACCGAACTCAACCACAACCCGTTTCTGTCCAAGCTGCGCGCCGGCGGCGTCTCGCAAAACGTCGTGGCCAAGCACGTCCCGGCCTCGGTGGCGCGCGACACGCGCAGCCGCAAGGTGGTCGTCGTGGCGCACGTCGACACGGTGCGCGCCCAGCCCGAGGTCATGCCGCAGCTCGTGCAGCACACCCCGCTGCTCAGAAAGATTCTGTACTACGACATGATTGCGCTCGCCGCGATTGTCATCGTGCGTGCGCTCCCGCTGCCGTGGCCCGATGCCATCGACCTCGTGCTGTGGATCGTCTCGCTCATCGGCAGCCTGTACGCGCTCGTCGCCGCCGGCTGCATCGTGGCCAACCGCTTCATGCCCTACATCTCGGGAGCCAACGACAACGCCTCCGCTGTCGCGGTCATGCTGACGGTGGCAAAGCGCCTGCTCGATCCCGACGAGCGCGCGAAGGCGGCCGAGCGCCGCGCGGCCAAGGCCAAGGCAGCGGCCGAGGAGCTGGACGCGAAGCTCGCGGCCGAGGATGCGCAGGTCGAGGTCCACGACGCCCAGGCGGCAGCCGAGGCGGGCGTCGTCCCCGAGGGCGCGACGATCGAATACGACGCGGCCTCCTCGCAGCAGACCACCGTCTTGCCTCCGATCGACCCCGAGACCGGGCTTCCGGCGCTCGACGCGTCTGCTCCTGTCGCCGATGCCGCTTCTGCCGAGACGCAGATTATGCAGCCGGTTTCCGCAGAGGGAGATGCCCAGGCGCCTGCCGAGGCGGGCGAGCCCGCAGCAGCCGAGGAGGCCACCGCGACCGCATCCGGTTCCGATGACGGCGCGCACCCGACCTACCAGCCGCTTTCCGACGACCTGTTTGCCAAGACGTCCGAAGATGCGGTCCAGTCCAACGTCGTCTCCATCCCGACCAAGCCGGTCGACGAGATTCCGCCCGTGGCGCCCGCGCAGGCTGCCCCGCAGCCTCCTGCTGCGCCCGATCCCGATGACGGCCTGCCGTCGTGGTATCGCGCCGCCAAGAAGAAGGCGGCGGCCGACCTGGCGCGCAAGCAGCAGGGCGAGGAGGAAGAAGGCCAGGGCGGCTACCGCTCCCGCTTTGCCGACGTCCCGCTCAACACCGTGCCCGAACCCGAGCCTGAGCCTGAGCCCGAGCCCGTGGCAGCTGAGCCGCGCGCAGAGCAGCCGGCAAGCGCGGCTGCCGCCGTCGCAACCGAGGCTGCAGTGCCCGAGGCCGCAGTAGAGCAGGCAACGGATTCGCAGGCGACTGCAGCCGAGCCCGCCGCGCAGGCTCCCGCACCCGCACCGGCAGCACCTGCTCCGGCAGTCCCCGTTGTCACGCCGATCGAGCAGCCCACGAGCTCTGACGCGATTGTCGACTTTGGCGAGACGATCGACGAGCTCGAGGAGCCCGAAGACGACGAGGGCACCGTCGACATTCCCGACGACGAGCTCGACGAG
>CACZQA010000200.1 GCA_902783175.1 uncultured Coriobacteriaceae bacterium | reverse complement strand
GAGGTCGCCTCGTTTGGCGGCAAGGTCGACAATATGGTTCCCGCGCACGTCGAGGAGGCACTGCGCAGAAAGTTTCACATTCGTTGATTTGACGGGTGGATTGGTCCATTCGGCGTCTTGGGGTTCGTATATAATGAGCTAATCTGTACCCATTTACAGGTATCTGAAGCGACACGTTCGCAACTTGAGAAGGGAAGGCGGTAGATCGTGAGACCGTTGTACATCATGGATACGACCTTGCGAGATGCTCATCAGTCCTTGTGGGCGACCCGTATGGAGACCGGGGACATGCTCCCGATTCTGTCCAAGATGGACAAGGTCGGCTACTGGTCCTTGGAAGTCTGGGGCGGAGCGACGTTTGACACGTGCCTTCGCTTCCTCGACGAGAACCCGTGGGAGCGCCTGCGCATCATCAAGCAGCACTGCCCGCATACCCCTCTGCAGATGCTGACCCGAGGCCAGAACCTCGTCGGGTACCACCATTACTCAAAAGACATCGTCGACCACTTCATCAAGGCCTCCAAGCGCAACGGCATCGACGTCTTCCGCGTCTTCGACGCGCTCAACGACATCCGCAACGTCAAGGACAGCGCCGAGGCGATCAACGAGTGCGGCGGCCACTTCGAGGGCGCCATCTCCTACACCTTGAGCCCCGTGCACACGCTCGACAGCTACGTCGAGTACGCGCTGCAGCTCAAGGAGCTCGGCGCCAAGACGATCGCCGTCAAGGACATGGCCGGCATGCTCACGCCGTACCGCACCGAGCGTCTCGTCAAGGCCCTCAACAACGAGGTCGGCCTGCCGGTGCACGTCCACTGCCATTACGTCGGCGGCATGGCGCCCGCCAACTACATCAAGGCCGCCGAGGCCGGTGCCGCCATCGTCGACACCGCGTCCGCGCCGCTCGCGTTCGGCAACTCCCAGCCCGCGGTCGAGATGATCGCCGCGGCGCTCAAGGAGTCCGAGTACGACACGGGCATCGACATCGACCTGCTCTTCGAGATCGCCGACTACTGGGAAGAGGTCCGCAAGCGCAAGGGCTACAAGCGCGGCATCTCCACCCTTTCGCATATGCGCGTCTACAGCCATCAGGTCCCGGGCGGCATGATGTCCAACCTCGTGAGCCAGCTCGAGATCCAAAAGGCCACCGACCGCATGGACGACGTGCTCAAGGAGATCCCGCGCGTGCGCGCCGAGGTCGGCTACCCGCCGCTCGTCACGCCCATGTCGCAGATCGTCGGCACGCAGTCCGTCTTCAACGTCCTGACGGGCAAGCGCTGGTCGGTCATCTCCAAGGAGATGAAGGACTACATCGCGGGCTATTACGGCAAGGCGCCGGGAAAGATCGACCCGAAGGTGCAAAAGCTCGTCTTGGGCGACGAGCTGCCCCTCGACCCGGACGTGGCTCCCGGCTCGCTTGTCACCACCACCTACGACGACGTCGCCGAGGAGATTGGGGACCTCGCCCACAGCGAGGAGGACGTGCTCATGTACGCCATGTTCCCCAACGAGGCGCGTCAGTTCCTCGAGAAGCAACGCAAGATTGAAAAGACCAATTTCCTGTTCGAAAACGCGGTCAGCCTGACCAAGGAGGAAGATTACGTGGATATCTCACAGATTCGCGATCTCGTAAAGCTCGTCGAAGAGTCCGGCGTCGGAGAGATCACCGTCGAGGAAAACGGCGCCAAGATCGTCGTGCGCAACCCGAACGTCGCCGCGGCGCCCGTCGCCGTCGCCCCTGCCGCAGCCGCTGCACCCGCAGCGGCGCCCGCGCCCGCAGCTGCCCCCGAGCAGCCCGAGGCCAAGCGCCCTGCCAGCTGGAAGCCGGTCACGGCCCCGATGGTCGGCACGTTCTATGCCGCGCCGTCGCCCGATGCAGACCCGTTCGTCAAAGAGGGCGACAAGGTCAACGCGGGCGATCCGCTGTGCATCGTCGAGGCCATGAAGCTCATGAACGAGATTCCGGCAGAGGAGATGTGCGTCGTGCGCGAGGTCTGCGTCAACAACGCCGACCCGGTCGAGTACGGCACGGTCATGTTCTACATCGAGCCCGTTACCGAATAGAGGGCGTTGTCCATGCTTGACAAGATTCTGATCGCCAACAGGGGAGAGATCGCGCTGCGCGTCGTGCGCGCCGCCCACGAGCTCGGCATCAAGACCGTGATGGTCTACTCCACTGCAGACGAGAACACGCGCGCGGTGCAGATGTCGGACGAGAAGGTCTGCATCGGGCCCGCACCGTCTTCCCAGTCGTATCTGAACATCCCTAACATCATCGCGGCGGCAAAGAACACCGGCGCCCAGGCCATCCACCCCGGCTACGGGTTCCTGTCCGAGAACGCCGACTTTGCCCGCGCCTGCGTCGACAACGACCT
>CACZQA010000199.1 GCA_902783175.1 uncultured Coriobacteriaceae bacterium | reverse complement strand
GAGCTCGTACGGCACGGCGAGCTGCTTGGCCGCTTCGTACACCTCGTCGTCGCGCAGGGAGACGAGCTCGCGGATCTGGCGGTTCATCGTGCGCATGTGACGCACAGCCTGGATCACGTCGCCGGTGCCCGGTTCGCCCTTCGTGCGGATCATCGACGCGCCCTCTTCGATGCGGCGCAGCGCTTCACCCAGGTTCTTGGCGCCGCAGACAAACGGCACATCGAACTGGGTTTTGTCGATGTGGTAGACGTCATCGGCAGGGGAGAGGACCTCGGATTCGTCGATGTAGTCGATGTCGATTGCCTCGAGTACCTGCGCCTCCACGAAGTGACCGATGCAGCACTTCGCCATGACGGGGATGCTCACGGCCTCCTGGATGCCGCGGATCATCGCGGGGTCGCTCATGCGGCTCACGCCGCCGGCCGCGCGGATGTCGGCGGGGATGCGCTCGAGCGCCATGACGGCACACGCACCTGCCTCCTCTGCGACCTTGGCCTGCTCCGGCGTGGTCACGTCCATGATCACGCCGCCCTTGAGCATCTGGGCAAGTTCGCGGTTGAGCTTGGCGCGCTCGGCTGTGCTGGTCGTGGTTTCGTCCATGTTTGTCTCCTCCTTTGGTGGGTTTTGTTTCTGGAAGGAGGCTACGGGTAAATTGGACTCTGTAAAATGTCCAGTAGAAGATAAAATAACAAGGTCAAAATAAGGCCAACGCATATGAATCGATAGGGCCAGACGAAGGGGGTTGTATGCTGGACTACGATGTCACCAAGCGTGGGGACCTCACACTCTACGAGTTCGTCTACCGCAGCATCAGAGACGACATCGTCGCCGGCACGCTCGACCCGGGCGACCGCCTGCCCTCAAAGCGCGCATTTGCAAAGCGTCTGGGCGTGAGCCTGGTCACCGTGGAAAGCGCCTACGGGCAGCTCGTTGCCGAGGGCTACTGCACCGCCCGCCCACGCAGCGGCTATTACGTCAACGCGCTGCCGGGCAAGGTCCCCGTGCCGCAGCGTCGGCGCGTCATGCGCGAGCAGCGGGCAGAGGCTCCCGTCTTGTACGACTTCTCTAAACCAACGGCAGACGTTGCGATGGTGTCGCGCGTGTGGGGAAAGGCGATGCGCGGCACGCTCGCGAGCGAGCCGGACGAGGAGCTCTATGGCCCGCAGCCCGCCAAGGGCTCGTACCGTCTGCGCCAGGCCATCTCGGAGCGTCTGCGCCAGGCCCGTGGAATCGATGCCGACCCCGAATGCATCGTCGTCGGTGCTGGTGCGCAGATCCTCGACGTGGCGCTTGCGCAGCTCCTGCGCTCGAGCGGATCGATAGCGCTCGAGGACCCGGGCTATCCACGCCTGCAACGCATCTACTCTTCGCTCGGGCTCGCCGTCTGCCCCGTCGCGCTCGACGACGAGGGCATCGACATGGCGCAGCTGCGCAGCTCAAAGGCGCGCATCGCGCACATCATGCCCTCGCACCAATTCCCAACCGGCATCGTCACGAGCATCGCGCGCAGGTACGAGCTGCTGGGCTGGGCGAGCGAACACGAGGACGCCTATCTGATCGAAGACGATTACGACGCGACGTTCCGGATGTCGGGACGCCCCATCGCGAGCCTCGCCTCGATTGACGTCGAGGGGCGCGTCATCTACACGAACACGTTCTCCAAGAGCCTGGGACCGGCGATCCGTGCGGCGTTCATGGTACTTCCCGAGGCGCTCTCGTGCAGATGGGACGCGGCTGCGGGCTTCTACTCCAACACGGTGAGCGCCGTCGACCAGGTGGCGCTCGCGCGCATGCTCGAATCGGGCGATTACGAGCGGCACGTGAACCGCTATCGCAAGGCGCAGCGCGAGGTGCGCGATGCGCTCATCGACGAGCTGCGCAGGCAGGATGCCGCTGCGAGGATGCATGTCGAGCAGGAGGATTCGGGCCTGCACTTCGTCCTCGTCATCGAGGGCACAGACGAGCACGAGCTTGCATCACGGGCGCTTGCCAAAGGAGTCCGGCTCGCCCCGCTAAGCACGTACTCGCTTTCGGGTGGGGGACAGACGGGGGAGGCGCGCTTCGCGATGCAGTACGGCGGCATCGACGTCGCCGGCGCGCGCGAGGCGGCACGCATCATCGCACAGCTGCTCTGACGCCCGGCAGGATAGCGTCAGGCAACCAACGCCCCGGTCAGCGCGGCAAGGCGGCAGCGCCGTCTCCCTCGGAGG
>CACZQA010000198.1 GCA_902783175.1 uncultured Coriobacteriaceae bacterium | reverse complement strand
TCTCCCGTAGGATATCGGTCCCCACGTCATAGCCGTGCGCGATGTTGACGTCGCGGAAGTTGGGGAGGTCCGTGTAGAAGATGGCGACCTCCACGCCGCGCTCGCGCGAGCGGTTGATGGCCGCTGGCGCCACTTCCAGAAACCGGCTCAGGCTTGCCGCCCCGGTCACCTGGTCCTCGTCGTGCTCCCTGATGAAGTTCTCGTACTTCATGATGGCGAAGAAGTTGAACTTCATGAAGATGACGAACATCGCCACGAGCAGGACGCCCAAGATGGACACGGCGTAGGCGAACTGGTTACCCTCGGTGGGAAGCCCGCCGTTGAACGTGATGCGCGGCAGCTCCGCCTCTGCCCCGAGCAGCAGCATAAAGGCAAGCGAGGTGCCGGTGAAGCGCCGGTCGGTGCGCAAGATCGACTTCTCGTCCGCGATGTAGCGCAGCTCTTTGGCAAACAGCCACACGAGCAGCACGGTCATGCCCACGGTGAGCAGCGTGCGCGAAAGCGGCGTGTCGGACACGATCATCGCCACGCAGTTCGCGTTGAAGAACAGCGCGTAGATGAAGGCCGCCACCGAGGCCTGCGAGCCGATCACGCGTTCGTACAGATAGATCATCGGCAGCATGGGCACGAGCAGGCAGGCGGTGGCGAGCAGGAAATCCCACAGCGTGCCGGTGAGTTCTGCGTTCGCGCAGACCGCCTGGTAGACGAGCGTGGAGATGATGGTGGCCGTGTTGAACGACACGAGAAACGACAAGGCGAACTTGGCGAGCTGCCGTGGGCGGGCATCTGTCCTGAAGAACAGCATGACCGTGACGAGCGAGAAGATGAGCGCCTGGATCACGTCCATGAAGTTGCGTGCGAAAAACGCGGAGCTCCAAGCCAGTGCTGCATCCACGGATGACCCCCCTCCTCGAGTTCCGATGAGGGGACTCGGCCGATGCTGGCGCAGCTGAGCTGCTCTCGATTCGACAGCTCTGCCAGCGCGCAGACGTTCAATTCGAGAACGATTACAGCATTATATGCCCATCCGTGCGCGGCGAAATAGCCTTTCGCGCTGGCGCGGCCCGCGAAGTTTGCCCGCCGCCAAATTGCGCGCTACTGTATATCCAGACGAGGCACGGTAGCAAAATTATGCCCTTCAGCAGGCACTTTTGCCATTTGGAGGACAATTGGTGTCGAGAGGGGCGGTCACGTGGACAAACAAGGCATGGCAGAAGGGTTCGGGCGCGGGCAGGAGCTCGCCCGGCAGCTGAAAGACGAGTTCGGCTTCGATTTTGTCGGGGTCTCGATCGTGCCGGCAGGCACCGACGAGCCCATGCTCTCGTGGCAGTGCGTCGCGGGCAACACGAACACGCGCTACCAGCGCATCCTCCTGCCTGCCGGCGTGGGCGCGGTGGGGATGACCTTCGAGCGGGCACGTCCGATGCTCGTGGAAAACGTCGATGCCGACATCGCGCAAGGGGAGCTCTACAAGTATCCGATCGTCGCCGCCGAGGGGCTGTGGAGCTTCCTCACGCTGCCGTTGTTCGGCGAGTCGGGCGCGGTAGAGCTCGTGTGCCTGTGCGCGTACCGCACCCCCCGCGCGTTTCCCGACGCACTCATCGAGCGCATCCGCACGTTCGCGCAAGAACGCACCGGACTGACGCCGGCGCCGACGCCCTGCTTTACGCCTTCGAAGGGCGAGGCGCCGTCGTCGTACACGCAGATGACGCACCGCATCATCCAGGCGCAGGAAGCCGAGCGCAAGCGCATCGCGCGTGAGCTGCACGACGGCATCTCTCAAGAGCTCCTGCTTGCGCAGATTGAGCTGCGCAAGCTCAAGTACCTCCCCGAAGGCGAGGAGCAGCGCCTCGGCATCGAGCGCGCCTCCGACAAGCTGCGCGCGATCATGAACCATGTGAGCGCGCTCGCCAGCGACCTGCGTCCGGCGGCGCTCGACGAGCTGGGACTTGCCGCGGCGATCCAAGCGCACTGCGCCAAGCTCGAGCGCGGGTTCGGCGTCGCGATGACGGCCGAGCTCGATGCAGACGTCTCGGGCCTGGGCCCGGACACGCAGACGGCGCTCTACCGCATATTCCAGGAAGCGGCGATGAACGCGTGCAAGTACTCGCGTTCCGAGACGATCGACGTCGCCTTGCGGCGCGAGAACGGAAACGTGGTCCTGCAGGTGCGGGACAACGGCGACGGGTTCGACACCGCGCACCCCGCCATACGCGGCGGCGGGCTGGGGCTCGAGGGCATGAACGAGCGCGCGGCAGCTATCGGCGGCACCTGGAGCATCTACTCGCAGCCCGGCGAGGGCACGACCGTCCGTGTCGAGCTGCCCGAAGAAGGGAGCACGCGATGATTCGCATCGTATTGGCAGATGACCACGCCATGGTGCGCATGGGATTCAAGATGATCCTCGAGCAGCAGGGCGATTTCCAGGTCGTGGGCGAGGCCTCCGAGCCCGACAGCGCCTTCGAGCTCGTGCGCGAGCTCAAGCCCGATGTCCTGGTGACGGACGTCTCGATGGGCAGCGACAAGAATGGCCTGCTGCTGGCGGAGCGCATCGAAGGGGCGGGCCTTGCGTGCGCGGTGCTGGTGCTGACGATGCACGCCGAGCAGGAGTACCTGCGCCAGGCCATGGAGCGCGGTGCGCGCGGCTATGTACTCAAGAGCTCGTCGGACGAGACGCTCGTGCACGCCATCCGCGCGATCGAGCGCGGCGACTCGTTTATCTGCGAGGAGATGCTGGGCGATTTCATCCGCGACTCCCTCTCCGGAAACGACCCGGCGGCCTCCGCCTTGACCCCGCGCGAAAGCGAGCTCGTCTCGCTTTCGGTGCGCGGCTACTCCAACAGCGCGATTGCCGACATGCTCGGCATCTCGGTCAAGACGGTGGAAAGCCAGAAGTCGAAGGTCATGACCAAGCTCGGACTCCACTCTAAACCCGAGCTGTTCGACTACGCTGCCGCACATGGCTTGATTTCGCTCTAGCAGCTTGCTTTTCCATTGGCGCTTCCAATAGGGGAGGTATGGGCTTCACGTGCCGCTGCGCGTAGAATGCAAGCTGACAGTTTTTGTACCCGAAAAAGATAGGGTAGTACGGAACATATGTCCCAAACAGCAGACATGCATCGCATTTTCGATGTCGTTCCCGGCGCGTTCTGCTTGATCACGGCAGATGCCGAGGAGCGCGTTGCCTTTGCCAGCCAAGAGGTGCTCAAGCTGTTCGAATGCGATGACTTCGCGCAGTTCGCGCAGCTCACGGGCGGGCGCTTTCGTGGTATGACAGCCGATGGGCCCGCTGCCAGCCTGTGCGACCGCATCAACTGCACGGCAGGAGATGCTGGCACCGACTACTATTACCTTTCGTTCTCGATTCGTGGCGCCAAGGGCCACTTCGTGCAGGTCGAAGGCTCCGCAAGGCATGTTTGCATCGATGGGTGCGAATACTGGTCCTTGCTCTTCGTGGATATGCGGCAGCGTGTGGCAGGCATCGAAAGCGACCCCGTCACCGGCCTCATGGGCATACACGAGTTCTACGAGAAAACCGGCGCGCTCGCCGCGGACGACAGCTCTCGCGGAGTCTACGGTACGCGCTACCCGATCTTTTTCAACATCACCAACTTCAAGGCGTACAACCGTCTCCACGGGATCGAGGCGGGTGATGCGTGCCTCGGGCGGATAGCCGACATGTTGCGCTCGCATTTCCGCGAAGGGGTTGTCGCGCATCTTGCGGCGGACAGCTTCGTGGTGCTCGACCCAGATGGCACGGGCGTGTTCTCTCGCATCGAGACTGCCTGTGCCGAGGCAGACGCCTTTATCGACAACCCGCGCATCCACCTCAAGGCGGGCGTCTTCGTCGCCAATACCCCGGCGCTTCTCGAAGTCGAGGCGCAAGATACGGTCGATCTTGCCAAGATCGCGTGCGATACCATCAAGCACAGCGCCGACGCGTGCTGGGCAGTCTACACCGAGGAGATGGGCGAGCGGATCGAGACCCGCGCCCAGGTGCTCGAGAACTTCGAGGAAGCGCTGCAAAACGGCAACATCAAGGTGTTCGTCCAGCCGCTTGTCCGCTCGTTTTCGGGCAAGGTCTGTTCGGTCGAGGCGCTGACGCGCTGGGACACGCCGAACGGCGAGCGCCTGAGCCCCGATGCGTTCATACCCGTGCTCGAAGACGCGCACCTCATCCACAAGCTCGACCTGCACGTCATCGAGTACGTGGTGCACAGGCTGCGCACCGACATGGACGCCGGGCGCGACGTCGTCCCGGTCTCGGTCAACGTCTCGCGCGCGGATTTCAGCCTCGTGAACGTGTTCGAGGAGGTAGACCGCCTCGCCAGCAGGTACGAGGTCCTGCACGACTACCTGCGCATCGAGGTCACCGAGACCGCGATCGCAGAACGGGGAGAGCTCGTGCAGGAGGCCATCGGGCGCTTCCGAGCGAATGGGTACCAGGTCTGGATTGACGACTTCGGGAGCGGCGTCTCGTCGCTCAACGTCTTGAAGGACTACTCCGTCGACGGACTCAAGATCGACTTCATGTTTCTGAGC
>CACZQA010000197.1 GCA_902783175.1 uncultured Coriobacteriaceae bacterium | reverse complement strand
CGATGAGCGCGAGCAGCACGGCCACGACGCGCAGGTACCCGTGCCGCCTCGTGCCCGCCTCTCTCGCCGCCGGCGCATCCGCGCGTTTCACGACCGCCCCCGAGCGCCCCGAACGCCGCCTGCGCCGCGCATCAGCAGACGGTGAAGACGTACGAGTCGTAATGCGGCCGCCCGTCGCGCTGGTCGAGCACCTTGACCTGGATGTAGGGGCCGTCTGCCGTGAAGGTCCCGGCAACGGCAAGGCCCTTCACCTCGGCATAGCCCTGATTGCCCTCGCGCAGCTTCGCGACGATGCCGCGCCCCTTCTCGCACACGTCCACGCACTCCTGCTCGGTGTCCCAGAACGTGTCTATCTTGAAGTACGCCTCGAACGGCTCGCTCGATTCGCCCGGATTCAGGCTCGTGAGCGGGAAGTACGTGTTCGCGCGGTCTGCCGAAAAGGCAAGCTGCGTCGTCGTGGGTGCGTCTGCCATTGCGCCTCTCTTCTCGAATGAAACCTCGGTCGCTTCCGACCATACTCTACTACGTGCCGCTGACGCACATCCTACGACGCGCGTCTTGCGGCTCGTGCCTTGCGTTACGCGCCACCGCCCGCCTTGTGCGCCGCGGCCCGCGCGCGCCGGTCAAACGTGTCTCCCGGCGACTCCGCCCGGGCCGCGAGCGCCCAGACGACCACCTTGGCGCAGCCTCCCGCAAACAGGATGGCCGCGACCGCCACCAGCACGAGCGCAAGGTCCGGCACGAACATGCTTAGGTCGCGCCACTGGTAGCCGAGCTGGCGGGGAAGGTCGAGCAGAAACATCGGCAGCGCGAGGTGCACGAGTATGGCCAGCGCCACGCGCGGCCACAGCGGTCGGTCCTGCTCGAGCGCGCTGACGAGCCTGCGCCTCCAGCTGCCGAGCGAGAACAGCGGCACGGCAGACGAGAGGACGAGCGCCAGGTAGGCGATATCGAGCCCGAGATGCTGCGAGACGCGGTCGCTCGGGTCGACGTCGTAGAGCGCCGGCGTGCCCGTGGCGATGTCGACGACGCCGCTTGCGAGGTCGAAGAAGCAGCTGTTGCCGCCAAAGTAGTCGTTGGAATCTCCCAGCACGACCACCGCGACATCGGACGACGGCACGATCGTCATGCGCGCAACGTAGTTCTCGACCTGCCCGTCGTGCGACATGACGAGGTTGTCGCCGTCATCGTAGTACGTCGTCCACCCCATGCCGTAGAACGTGCTGCCGTACGGGTCGGGCACCTTGTCGGTCACCATCGCCTCAATGCCCGCCGGCGAGATGATCCCCTCCCCCTTGTCGAGGTACATCTGCAGGTAGCGCGCCATGTCCGAGACGCTTGCCTGCACGTAGCCGGAAGGGTCGGCGCCCCATGCGTCATCCGACACGTCATGCGAGAACCCGTCTGCCACGTTGATGCCGAAGTAGTTGCGGTGCCCCGGGTCGACCTTTGGGCTCTTCACGGCGCTGCCCTGCGTCGAGGCGCTTGTCATGCCGAGCGGCTCGAAGACGTTTTCGCGCAGGTACTCGTCGTAGTCGAGGCCCGACACGCTCTCGACGATACGGCCGAGCAGGTCGTAGTTCGCGTTCGCGTACGAGAAGCTGCCGAAGGTGTCGCCCACCTGCGCCTGCGAAAGCGACTCGTAGTAGCCGAACCCGCTCGTCTGGTTGAGCAGCGAGCGCACCGTCACCTCCTCGGGCACGAGGTAGTCGGGCACGTAGTCGGACGCGGGGTCGTCCAGGTCGACCTCGCCGCGCTCCACGAGCTGCATGATGCACAGCGCGGTGAACGACTTGCTGAGCGAGCCGATCGTGAAGGCGGCGTCGGGGCCGGGGCAATCGCCGAAGGTGCGCTGATATTCGGTACCATCCGAGGAGACGACCGCCACCGCGATGCCCGGAACCCCCGTGGCGGGGACGTTTTGCGCGAGGTACTCATCGAGCTCGTCGTGTAGCGCGCCGTGCGGGCGCCGTGCCTGTGCGGCCGGCGCAAAAAGCCCGCACACGAGCGCCAGCACGACCACGCAGGTCAGCGCGCACGCCGCACGCGCCTGCCAGGGGCGCCGTTTCTGATGTCGCGTCCCCTTCATGACTAAAAGGCGCTGTAGATGAACTGAACCGGCTCGTTCAAGCCGGAAAAGATCAGAAACCAGATGAGCACGCCGCCCAGGATAAGCGTCGCGAGCGTGATTCCTGCGGCAAGCGCGCGCGGACGGGCGAGCGCCCAGGCTTCGAGGCGCTTTTTGGCAGATGCGATCGGATGCTTTTGCCGCGTGCTCACGAGGCGCTCCCTTCCGCCGCAAGTCCCGGAGCCGTCCCATAGGCACCGCCTGCCAGGAAGTCGTCGTCGCGGCCGTTCACGAAATCGTAGAAGGAATGCTCGATGCGCACCCAGCCACGCCAGCCCGGGTGCACGGTGTCGCACAGGAAATACTTCTCGTACTCGCACGACGAGAAGTCCGCGTACGCCACGCCGGCATCGTCGCAGATGCCGCGCACGCGGTCGTAGTAGTAGGCGCGCGTGTCCGCGTTCACGCCCTTCGCGTCGTACCACATGCCGTGCATGGGCAGCATGATGACAAGCGGCTCGAGGCCGCTTTGTTCGCAGACATCCAGAAAGCAGCGCAGATCGGAGAACTCGTCTTCCGCCTGCTTGAAATCCTGGTCCGACTCCACGTGGAACTGCGAGTTGCGCGTCCAGTAGTCGTCGTAGATGCCGTAGTCGTTGTTGGTGCAGGCGTGCGCGCCCGAATCGTCCGCCCACCTGAGCAGCGCGTCCCAGTCGGGCTCGCCCGTGTACTCCCCCTGCTTGCGCGCGTGGCTCTTCTCGGGGGCAGATGCCGCCGCTTGCACGAGCTTGAAGCGCGCGGACAGGTCGTCGCCAAACGAGTACATCACGTTGTTGAGCGCGTCGAGCGGGGTGTCGTCGTTAGCCGCGGCAAGCGACGTCTCGTCGATGCCGAGGGCCGCGAGACGCTGGCGGACATGGGACTTCGTCTCGTCCGAGATAGAGTCGTTGTCGCAGAACTGCCGGTACAGGTCATACGAGAACTTCGACTTGAACTTGCTCTGCTGGCCGTTGCCCTTGAAGAACCACTGGGGCGACACGACGAGCGCGACCTTTCTGCGCGCCACCTTGCTGCCGTAGGCGCCGGCGGCGATGGCATGCCACAGGCTCTGGTCGTAGGCCTCGCCGACGAAGGTCATGTCCACGCCGGTCACGTGCTCGCCAAAGACGGCGGCCGGGCACTGCGGGACGAGCTTCTTGCCGATGTAGAATTCCGAGGAGCCGAATACCAGGTAGCCGTCGTCGGACATGTTTTCCAGCGTGAACGCCGTGCTCGTGGACTTGACGCCCGAGTAGAGGTAGTCGTACAGGCGCGTGTCGTCGCGCCTTGCACCCTGGAGCGGCAACAGCACGGTCTCGGCGAGCAGCGCCGCCACGGCGATGAGGGCAAGACCCACCCCCACGGCCTTGAGCATGGCGCTCCCCGAGAGCTTGTCGCCCGAGGTCTTTCCCTCAGGGCTGTCGGCGCCCGCCTGCTTCATGGCTACAGCCTGATCTCCACCTGGTGGATGATCAGGTTCACCGTGTTCATCTCCTCGCGCGGGACACCCGTCGGCGCAATCGACACGCCAAACTCTTCCTCGATGTCGACGAGTAGCTCAACGGCCGCCATCGAATCGAGCAGCCCCTCTTCGAACAGGTCCACGTCGCGCTGCTCGCGCACCGCCTCGTCGCCGGTGATCTCTTCGAGCAGGTCGAGCATCTTCTCCTCGAGCTCCTCGTGCGTCATCTTTGCCATAGTAATCAGACTCCCTTCGCCAACATGAGCACCTGTCCCGAGAACAGGGCGAATCCGAACATGACGAGCTGCATTGTTATAAGCCAAGACAGCACCTGATACCAGCGCTCGCCCTTGTGCTTCTTGTAAAATTTAGATTTCTTCTGGAAGGCCTCCGTCGCCGCCAGAAGCACGCCGTGGTACAGGCCGTAGAGCAGGTAGCTCGGCGTCAGGCCATGCCAGGCGCCCATGAGCACCATGTTGATGACGAAACCGCATTCTGCCGTGTGCAAACGCTGCTTGAACAGCTTGTGCTTCATCGAGAAGCGCGCGAAGCGCATGAACACGAAGTCGCGCAGCCAAAACGACAGCGTCATGTGCCAGCGGTTCCAGAAGTCCTTGATGTCGAGCGCGATAAACGGCGCGCGGAAGTTGCGCGGCGTGCGCACGCCCAGGCAGTAGCTGACGCCCATGGCCATCAGGCTGTAGCCGGCAAAGTCGAAGAACAGGTAGAAGCCGTAGAGGTAGGCGATGCCCACCTGGTTGAGAAACTCGAGCCCCGCAGGCCCGCTCCCCCAACCCGCCGGGTTGTAGTAGCGGTGGATGATGCCCGCGATGACGATCTTGTACACCATGCCAATGCCGATGAGCAGGATGCCGCGGGCGAGCATGCCCGCGTACTCGTCGCGCGAGGGGGTACGGTGGATGTCTTCCACGAAGCGGCGGCTGCGGTCGATGGGGCCGGAGATGATCGTCGGAAAGAACGCGAGGAAGTACAGGTAGTCGCCGATGCCCATCTCCTCGATGAGGCCGTCGTGCGTTTCGAGCACGACCTGCACCGCCTTGAACGTGAGGTACGAGATGCCCGTGAAGCCGAGCAGGTTGAGCTCGAAGATACCGGACACCTTGCACACGACGAGCGGCGCGAGCGTCACGGCGAGGGCACCCCAGAAGCGCGCCTTCGAATCGCGCCTGGCAAACAGGAACTTGGCCGCCAGGGTCGCGATGGCGAGAAACGCCACGAACGCCGCGCCCTGCCCAGGGGTCTTGCAGAACAGGAACAAGACCATGACGAGCGTCGCGCCCATGCCGAAACGGCGCAGCGAGACCTGGTGCAGACCGAGCACCGCCGCGATGGCGACGATGAGGGCGGTGATGACGAAAAAACTCGGGTCGGCGAAAAACGACATACGCTGCTGCGCCTACTTGCCCTTGAGCGCGGCGCGGTCGATCTTGTTGTTGGCGTTGAGCGGCATGCTGTCGAGGACCTTGATGGTGCGCGGGACCATGTACGCGGGAACGCGCTCGCCAAGCTGCGCCTTGAGGGCAGCAGGCGTCGTCTGGCCTTTGGGCGCGGCAGCGTTGACGACGACGAAGGCCTTGAGCGCGCGGGTCACGCCGCCGCGTTTGACGGTGACGACCGCCGCCTGGTCGACGGCGGGCAGCGCCTCCAGGTTGCGCTCGACGTCGCCGAGCTCGATACGAAAGCCGTTGAGCTTGACGAGGTCGTCCATGCGCCCCTCGCAGTGCAGCCTGCCCATTTCATCGAGGTGCCCGAGGTCGCCCGTGTGGTAGCCGCGCACGTGCTCGCCGAGCTCGGAGGCATCGAAGAAGCTCTCGGCCGTCTTCTCGGGAAGGTTGATGTAGCCTTTGGCCACGGTGTCTCCCACGATGACGATCTCGCCCGTCTCGCCGCGGCCGAGCCTCGCGCCCGTCTCGGGGTCGACGATGCGGATCTGGGTGCCGGAACGCGGCGTGCCCACCTGCAGCGGCCGCGGGTCGTCCAGGTCCGCATGGCCCACCTCGCAGTACGTGACCGCCACCGTCGACTCGGTGGGGCCGTAGGTGTTCACGACGCGTGCCGCAGGGAAGCGCTCCATGAGCGCAGAGGCCGTGGTGTGGTGCAGCGCCTCGCCGCAGAACAGGAAGAGCCGAAGCCCCGGCAGAAGCTCCTGCGAAAACGACGGATCGACCAGGCACAGGTCCGCAAACGACGGGGTGGACACCCACGCATTGGCGCCCGAACTGGCAAGCGCCTCGAACAGCGCGCGGTAATCGCCCGTGACCTGGGGCGGGAGCGCGAACAGGCAACCGCCCGTGGAAAGCGCCCCGACGAGCTGGTACTCGGACAGATCGAAGCTGTAGGACGCCTGGTCGATGAACGTGACGCCCCCGTCGCGCACCACCGGAAACCCCTGCATCCACGCCATGAAGTTGCCGATATCGTTCGCCGTGACCTCGATCCCCTTGGGCGTGCCGGTCGAGCCCGAGGTGAAGATGATGTACTGCGTCTGCTCGCCGCGCACCCAGCGGGCGCGCTCGGCCTCGTCGGCGGGACGCGCGGGGACGCCCTCAACCAGCGCGGCAGCGTCGCGCACCGTCACGCCGGAAAGCTCCACAGGGTCTGCGCCCTGCGTTGCCTGGAGCACGGGACTGCCCTCGAGCTGGGCAACGATACCGCGGATGCGCGCGTCGGGCATGGCGATGTCCACGGGGACAAACGCGTGTCCCGCACGCAGGCAGCCGAGAAACGCCGCGACCGACAGCGCCGACTTGTCGCAGATGACGCAGACGGGATCGCGCCCGTCCACACTGCCCGCAAGGGCGGCGGCGATGCGGGAGGACATGCCCCACAGCTCGTCGTAGGTGACGTCGCGAGCCCCGGGGGCGCGAAACGCGACGCGCCCCGGGTGGGCGTTCGCGACCCGCTCGATGGCGTTCAGCAACAGGCTCTCGTCAGACATGCTCCTCCTTGGAGATTAATCGTTTGCGACATGGTACGCCTTTCACGTGGCGGGAGCGTGAAAAATTGGAGACGTGCGCAACCGCCGCCTAGAATCCGAGCGCCTCGTTGACCAGCACGACGTTGATGCGCCCCGCGTGGCGCGAGAAGCGCGTGATGAGGAACTGGCAGCAGACGGTATCGGGGCTCTTGCAGTCAAAGCAGCTTCCCGTCTTCTTGCACGGGGTGTCGATGTCGAAGCGCTGCACATTCGCGGGCGCGGCGACGTTGCGGGCCCGCTTCATCGCGGAGTCGAGGTCGCAGCACAGCTTGTTCATGCCCACGATGAAGATGACCTTTCTCGGGCCCTGGGCAATGCACGAGACGCGGTTTGCGTTGCCGTCGATGTTGACGATGACACCGTCGTAGGTCATGGCGTT